>NZ_LJOQ01000058.1:15129-58896 GCF_001672255.1 Anabaena sp. AL09 | reverse complement strand
ACGGTCGCAGCGAGATTAGATTAGGCTAAACCTTTAATCTAATTCTGTCAGTAGAATCTCAGTGGCTTGGCTCCCTGAGAGTGTCAAAGAGACGTTATTTGGAACATCTCTATTTTAAATTATTTACCGCCTATTATTGATTATTCATTGATTTTAATGGTACTACCACAGCAGGTAAATGTTTATCCATCCAATTAACTAAATCAGTGATTACCTCAACATAATTAATATCGTAGTGTAAATCATGATAGCCTCCAGGGTACTCAATTCTTAACTTGTCTGGATAGGTAACATTTTGATAAAAAGTTGCACTTCCTGCTGGTAAAGCGATTCTATCAGCACCACCATGTAAAATTAACAGAGGTATTTGCCATTTTTCAGCGTGAGTATGAATCCAATCTACTGTAGTAAAAAACTCTGTAGATAACCTAGCAGTAGCAAGAGTATGGCGTAATTTATCTTGAGTATAGGAATTTAAAATTTTCTGATCTCGTGAACCTGCGCTAAAATCCAAACCAATATTCAAGGAAAAACGCGGCCACACCTGGGAGAGTAACTTACCTAAAACTACACGACTCAGCGGTACTCCTACTTGACCAATGCTGGGTGCAAAAGCAATCACACCTGACAACTCAGATTTATTTTGTACATAATGAAGAGTATAATCTAATGCAATCACTCCCCCCATACTATGTCCCAATAGAAAAATTGGGCATCCTGGTTGTTGTTGTTGAATCAAATTGAGGAAACTTTGCAAGTCATTACGAAATTCTGCCCAGGTATTAATATAACCTCTTTGACCAGATGAACGTCCGTGACCACGTAAATCAAAACCATAGATAGCATATTCTTTCGGTAACAAATGCTCAACTATGGTCTTGTAAAGTCCGCTGTGTCCTCCGAGTCCATGGACAATGGCTAAGATTCCTTTGACTTCACCTCCAGGATGCCAGCTTTGGTAATACAAATCAAGTCCACCCACACCTGGAAATTTGCCTTCTTGACGAGATGCAATTGTGTCGCTGTGATCAATCATAAAGTTAATTTTTACTTCCTTCGCCAGTAAGCTACTAGCTCATTAACGTATATTGTAGATAAAATTGCTTCTAACTGTAGGAATAAATACAGATAATTTATCTAAAAATTATTATGTATAGAATAGATCCCCGACTTCTTGAAGAAGTCGGGGATCTGGATAAAGTAGTGACTTACATGACAATATTTGATATTGAAATAGATTAATATTAAACATTTAGTAATTAGTTATTGCTCATATTAATTCTTAATGCAGCTTCACAAAATTACCAGATTAAGCCTTTTTTCCTTGAGAAATTAGTTTTATTAGGCTTACATGAAATTGGGATCACTCAATAAAAAAAACAACTAACAAAACTGACAAATTATGAAATTTTCCCTAGCTGCAAATGCTGTGCAAGCGCGTCAAACGAAAGAGAGATTTGCTAAACCAGAAGAACAATTATCCTATGAATTGGGTAAAGCTGTACAGGAGTTACCACCGCTTTATACAAGATTGTTAGCGGGAACAATTAGTTTTATTATATTGGGGACAATTTCCTGGGCGCATTTTTCAGAAATTGATGAAGTAGCGACAGCAACAGGAGAATTAATTGCTTCTACTCAAGTTAGACCAGTGACAGCTTTGGGTAATGGTTCTATTTTAGCAGTGAAAGTGAAAGAAGGCGATCGCGTGACTAAAGATCAAATTCTCATTCAACGTGATCCCAATTTTCAACAAACTGATGTTAACCGTCTAGCTAAATCTAGTAAATTAATTGAGGATGATTTACAAAGATTACAAGCTGAACGTTCTGGAGGAAAAACTGCGGGAACAATTCTCCAAGATGAACTTTTAAACTCCCGGTTATTAGACTATAAAGCCAAACAAGCAGCAGCAGCAGCAGAAGCCAAACGTCAACAATCAATATTTAATCAAGCCAAAGTTCGGTTGAGTCGCTTACAAGAAAATTTGGCAAATGCTAAAGTCAGTTTTACCAATGTTCAAAAAAACTTAGAGAATGTCAAAAGTCTCCGTTCTATGTTAGATAATAATTTATCTATTGCTCAACAACGAGAAGAAAATCTTCGTACCTTGGTTGAACCAGGGGCTTTAACGAGAGTTGATTATTTAGATGCTAAAGAAAGATTAAATCGTGCTAATGCAGATATTATCAGAAATGCCGATGAAATTACTAAAAATCAAAATAATTTAACAGAAGCGAAAGATAAAATTGCTTCTTTAGAAAAAGACGCGGCTGCTCAATTTCAAGAAATTAATCAAGCAGAACAGGCTTATCAAACAGCGCGTAATCAAAATATCCGGTTAACCTCAGAACGTCAAAGTGAAATTCTCACCCAAATCAACAAACGCAAAGAAGAATTAACTACTGTTGCTGGTCAATTAGAACAAGCTAGACAACAAAAAGACGGAGAAACTATCAAAGCCCCTGTTGCCGGCACAATTTACAAAATTAAAGCTACCAAAGGTCCAGTCCAATCTGGAGAAGAACTACTATCAATTTTACCAGAAGG
The DNA here is from genome assembly GCF_001672255.1 of Anabaena sp. AL09. Classification (NCBI taxonomy): domain Bacteria; kingdom Bacillati; phylum Cyanobacteriota; class Cyanophyceae; order Nostocales; family Nostocaceae; genus Anabaena; species Anabaena sp. AL09. The sequence continues at coordinate 56,346 of NZ_LJOQ01000058.1, read as the reverse complement.
AGAAGAAATGCTCCTAGAAGTAAAAGTTCTTAACCGTGATATTGGTTTTATTAACCAGGGAATGAAAGCAAAAGTCAAAATCGCCACTTTTCCCTTTCAAGAATTTGGTGTAGTTGAAGGTGAGGTATTACAAATCAGTCCCAATGCCATAATTGATAAAGAATTAGGTTTGGTTTTTCCGACAAGGATTAAGTTAAGTAAACATTCTTTAAATGTGCGCGGACAACAGGTAGAATTTAATCCAGGTATGGCTGCTAACGCCGAAATTGTCACCCGGCAAAAATCGGTTTTAACATTCATTATTGAACCAATTACTCGACGGTTTAGCGAGGCATTTTCCGTGAGATAATGGACACAAATCATCTAAGGATGATTAAAGACAGGAGTTTTTGTTTAAATGCAGTTTTCCTGTCTTCCTTCTTTTGTATCTGAGCGCGAAATAGAAATAAGATATGGATAAACAGCAATTTAAAAAACTACTTATTGGTGATTTAACCTGGAAGCGAATGTTAAAATCTCTAATTTTTATTTACGCATTTTTTGCTGTCTATGTTTATTTTCGTGCTGACAGCATGATTTTTGTGCCTCAACCATCTAGTTATCAAGATAATCAAGATATTCTCAAAATAAAAACTGGAGATAATAAAAATATTTCCGCAATTTATTTACGAAATCCTCAAGCTAAATACACTATTCTTTATGCTCATGGTAATGCTGAAGATTTGGGATATATTAAATCACGGTTAGAAAAAATCCGAGATTTGGGTTTTAGTGTCTTTGCTTATGATTATCGGGGTTATGGAACAAGTGAAGGAACTCCTACAGAAAAAGCTGCTTATCAAGACATTAAGGCTCTACCGCTCCCTTTATGATATTTTCGGTAAAATATCCCTGAAACCCCTACACCGATTGGAATCGCTTATTAATTTAGATTAAACCCATGTACACCAATGGTTTTGGATATATTAAAAGGATGTTTGATCATAAGGGGAACGGTAGAACCGACATTAATACTGCTTACAATTATTTAACTCAAACTTTAAAAGTTCCTCCCCAAAAAATTATAGTATTTGGGCGTTCCATTGGTGGTGGTTCAGCCGTAGATTTAGCATCAAAAAAACCTGTAGGTGGGTTAATAGTTGAAAGTAGCTTTACTTCTATTTTTCGGGTAGTTGTTCCTGTGCCACTTTTACCTTTTGACAAATTTACTAATCTCGACAAAATCAAAAAAGTCAAATGTCCAGTTTTGATAATTCATGGTAAAACTGACGAAATTATTCCTTTTAGTCATGGAGAAAAATTATTTACTGCTGTATCATCTCCCAAACTTTCTTTTTGGGTAGAAAAAGCCAGTCATAATGATTTATCTTTTGTTGCGGGAGAAAAGTATTGGGAAATATTAAAAAAGTTTGCTGATTTAGTTGAGAAAAATCCTACCAAGTAGGTTGGGTTCAGCGACAGCGCAACCCAACAAAAGAATTGATAATGACAATGTTGGGTAACATACGTCAACCCAACCTACTCAATTAGGAAATCCAAATACCGTGGAATCCATAGGGTACACGTTGAGGAATCATTACCCGCGCTATAGGTTCGCTGGTGATATCTTGCGCGTTGATAACTACGAGTTCTGATGTTTGGGAATTTTCATCATAAATAAATGTTACCAACCATCCTTCATCTTCAGCAGTAGCATTAGGACATGGTGCAAATACTGCTTCTCCCCCATAACGATTTTTGCCAAATTCATGGGTTTGGGATTTACCATTTTCAAAATCGTATTTGATTAGACCATCAAATAAGGGATTTGGATTATTTGCCATTTTTCCCACATAGCCATATTGGGTTTTTCTTCCTAACAGTTTTTCATTGACACGGGGAAATTCTCCCGGTACATCATCTAGTTGTTCTTCTGTAACTACACCTGTGCTAAGGTTAAAACGCCAAAGGTGTAAAAAAGGAATGTCTCCTTTGGGATCACTGTGTGTATCCTGGGAAATCAGGACATTAGTGGAATTCATGCGACAAGCGATAAGAATCACTTCGTCTCCCGCTTCATAAGCGTTGAGGGTGTGGAAGACGTAGCAGGGAGGACATTCAAACCAGCGAATATTGCTGTTGTCACCATGACGAGGCATTATACCAAACCGACTGGGGCGATCGCTCTCAAACATCATCATCGGTTCTCCCCGCATCATTCGTTCCGCACTAAATGTCAGGGGTAAATCCATGAAAATGGTATAATTTTCCGTAATGGCGAAATCGTGCATCATTACCGCTGTGGGTATTTCTATGGGTACTGTTCGTAATAACTCACCTTGGGCGGAAACTACGCCATATTGTAGATAAGGTGGTCTAAAACCGTAACCAAAAAACATCATTTCCCCCGTAACTGGATCTACCTTGGGATGGGCGGTAAAGGCGGAAACTAGTTTATCATTATAGGTATGTTCCCCAATAGTCGCTAAGTCAGCAGTGTTGATGTGATGAGGCGCACCTCCTTCCCATAATGCTAAAAGCTGTTGATTGTGCCATAGGAGGGCTGTATTAGCGGTATTTTTCCCCGGTCCGTGAGGGTTATCCATTTGCGGTGGTTCTAAAAGTCCACTCCACACAGCTTTACCCGCTTCATGTTCAATATTCCAGCCCCTAGTTCTCACATAGCGATTGTGATAAGTGGCTTTACCGTCGTTGATTTGTACACCATGTAACATTCCATCGCCATCAAACCAGTGATATTGACCAATGGGATTCCATTGCGGATTGGGTCCGTTACGGACAAACATCCCTGATAATTCTGGAGGGATTTCTCCGATAACTTCCAAGTTGTCAGTGCTGACTTCTGTGTTTATCGGGGCAAAATTGCCTGCTAAATAAGGATTTACTGCGGTTGAGGCTATGGTCATAGTCAGTGAGCTAGATCAAGATACTGTACTTAATATAATTATGGTTTGCGATTTGTGCTAGCAATACCTTGTCCAAATTAGAAAAAGCCTTGATCTGTAGGTTGGGTTGAAGCATGAAACCCAACAAATGCGTTGGGTTGCGCTGTCGCTTAACCCAACCTACAAGAAATGGACAAGGTATTGTGCTAGGGAAGACAATTTTTATCATTTCCATAAATATGCGATAATTAATGTAAGTAGGTTAGCATTGAAAAGGCAAGAGGCAAGAGTGAAGAGGGTTTGGGCGATTTTACTTTTCGTTACATATTACTCTTCGAGAAGCCGCTCCGCGTCTACGGTTTTTTTTCGTTCACCTACTTATCTCTAAAAGAAAATTTCCATCAAAGTCAAAATAATCTATTAATCATAACTGTAAACAATGCAAGTAGAATCACAAGTCTCTAATATTGATAATAATATTTTTACTGATTTCGGTGGGGTAATGATTCCTCAAGCACCGGATGGGTTTAAATCAGGTTTTATTGGCATTATCGGCCGGACTAATGTGGGTAAATCCACTTTAATGAATGAATTAGTCGGACAAAAAATAGCCATTACTTCCCCAGTATCCCAAACTACTCGCAATCGGTTAAAGGGGATTGTAACTACAGAAACAGCCCAGTTAATTTTTGTAGATACACCGGGTATTCACAAACCCCATCATCAATTGGGAGAAGTGCTGGTAAAAAATGCGAAAATTGCCATTGAATCGGTAGATGTGATATTATTTGTAGTTGATGGCACTGTTGCTTGTGGTCCAGGCGATCGCTATGTGGCAGAACTACTAATTAATAGTCAAACACCTGTAATTCTGGGGATTAATAAAATTGATGAACAACCAGAAGATTATCAAAAAATAGATGATAGTTATATTCAATTAGCTAATAGCTATCAATGGCAAAGTGTGAAATTTTCTGCTAAAACCGGCGCAGAATTATTACAACTCCAAGATCTATTAATTAGTCATCTCCAACCAGGACCATTTTATTATCCACCCGATTTAGTTACAGACCAACCAGAACGGTTTATCATGGGTGAATTAATTCGAGAACAAATATTATTATTAACCCGTCAAGAAGTTCCCCACTCCGTAGCCATAGGCATTGATTTAGTCGAAGAAAGCCCAAAAATTACCCGTGTTCTCGCCACCATCCATGTTGAGAGAGATTCTCAAAAAGGCATTCTTATTGGTAAAGGTGGAACAATGCTCAAATCTATTGGTAGTGAAGCTAGACAACAAATTCAAAAGCTAATTGCCGGGAAAGTTTATCTAGAATTATTTGTCAAAGTTCAACCTAAATGGCGACATTCACGAGTGCGGTTAGCAGAACTGGGTTATCGGGTAGAAGAATAATAAATAGGGGTAAATTATGCCTTTGATTAGTCTCATTGCTGCCATTTCTGAAAATCGAATTTTATCAGACTCGACAAAAGAACATATTCATGCGGGTATTCCTTGGAATATTCCCAGTGATGAACTTTATTATCGGGAAACTATCCGACGACATCCTGTCATTATCGGGCGCAAAAGTTATGCCACTTTTAATAAACCAATTCGTAATTGTACAACTATCATTCTTACCAGAGACACCAATTTTCAAGCATTCGGTTGTATAGTTTTGCATTCATTAGCAGAAGCAATTGCATGGGCGAAAATGAGTGAAACAGAAGAGATATTTATCTCTGGTGGTGGACAGATTTATACTGAAGCAATCAAATTGGCCGATAAACTTTATTTAACTATTGTTGAAGGTAATTTTGTGGGAGACATATACTTTCCTGAATTTGCCGATTTTGGAAAAGTCACCAAAGAGAAGAAAATGCAGGAAAATGGCTTTCAGTTTAATTTTGTAGAAATTGAAAAGTGCGTTAATCAGGTAACGTCACCTTCAATAATTGGCTAATTTATTGTAATTTCAAAAATCTATCTAAAGCTGCTATCATACTCGGTGGCCAGCGGCGGATATTTGTTACCCAATTAATATCTTTATAACGGGTATCTAGTCCATAGGCTGCTACCCAATTACTTTCCGCTTCTCCTTGATTTCCTGTCACCCAATAAGCGGCTGTTAAAGCGGCACGCATATCAGCAAATCGAGGATATTTACGGACTATATTCCGCATTTCGCGGATAGCTTTTTCCCTTTGACTGGTTTCATATAAAGCCAGGGCATAATTAGCTCTAGCAAAGGCAAAATTGGGGGTAATTTCTGTGGCTTTTTGGAAATCTAAAATCGCTTCTTGCCATTTCCCTAAACCTGTTTTAGCATTACCACGATTATTATAGGCCATCGCATCTTCGGGATCTAATTCTAATACACGATTATAATCAGCGATCGCTTCATCCCATCTTCCCAAACCTTCTAATGCTGTTCCCCGATTCAAATAAGGGTCTGTCACATTGGGAGCAAGTTTTATAGCTTGGTTATAGTCTGTTAATGCGGCTTGTAACTTATTTTGACTGACACGAGAATTACCGCGATTACTCCATGCGCCCGCATTGGTAGGAAATTTTTCAATAATTTCTGTCCAATAAGCCTCCGCTTTCACAAAATCACCCTGATTTGTGGCTGCAAAAGCCTTAGTCGCTAATTCATCCCCTGCTTGCAACTCCTCGGCGGTAATGGGTTGAGATTCTGCCATAACTGGTGTATTCCAGCCAAAAACCAGCAACAGACTCAGGAAAATACTAATTAGTTTAATCATCTAACTCTGACGTGATAGGCAACAAAATTAATCATATAGCAACAGCTAACAAAGAAGATTCCCAAATTTCTTCATTCATTGGTCAATTAGTCAAAGATTGAGTTAAAATAAGAGGTCGCAAACTAAGTAAGTAAAACCCGGATATTCCCCGGAGGTGTAATTGACCAAGTTCATTTTAAAAATTCTCTGGTTAGACGAAAACGTCGCCCTAGCAGTTGATCAGGTTGTTGGTAAAGGATCTAGCCCCTTAACCAAATACTTTTTTTGGCCCAGAAATGATGCCTGGGAAGAGCTAAAAAAAGAGTTAGAATCCAAACACTGGATTACAGATGTTGATCGGGTGGAGTTACTCAACAAAGCCACAGAAGTGATTAACTACTGGCAAGAAGAAGGCAGAAAACGCCCAATGGCAGAAGCACAGTTGAAATTTCCAGAGGTTGCCTTCACAGGTAGCGCCTGATGATTTTAAGTTGGTAATTGGTAGTTGGTAATTGGTGATTGGTCATGGGTAATTAAGTAAAATTATCACCTATCACCAGTCCCCTTTGCCACAATTTGATTGTCTTGTCCTTACTACCACTGGCAATCAATTTTGCATCATGACTCATAGCAACGCTAGATACTGAGTCTGTATGACCTACAAGACTAGCAATTTCTTTTTTTGTGCTGATTTGCCAAATTTTTACCGTTTTATCCCAACTGCCACTAATCAGCGTTTCTCCGTCAGCACTAAAAGCTACAGCCACCACTGACCAAGAATGACCTGAAAGTGTGCTAATTAATTCACCAGTGCCAACATCCCATAATTTAATTGTATTATCACCGCTACCCGTTGCCAAAATTTGACCATTGGGACTAAAAGCAACTGTTAAAACTGCCCAAGTATGACCGGAAAGAGTTGTTAATAAGTTAAATTTTCCGTCTTCTAATTGCCAGATGCGAACTGTGCGATCATAACTAGCACTTGCTAAAAGTCGTCCTTGGGGACTAAAAGCTACAGCATTTATTTGTAATTTATGCCCAGTTAAAGTATTCAGTCCTAAACCTGTATTCACATCCCAAATTTTAATAGTTTTATCCCAACTTCCACTAGCTAAAATTTGCCCTTGGGGATGAAATGTGAGGGATTTAACAGCGTGTGAGTGTCCAGTCAGAAGATGAATTTTTGCTAATGTCTGCACATCCCACAAATTGATAGTTTGATCATCACTAGCTGTGGCTAAAATTGTATCATTGTGATTAAAAATAACTGATGTTATAGCTTGAGTATGTCCGGTCAAGTTAGCTATTAATTTTTGATTAGTTAAATCCCATAATTTAATACTTTTATTATCTTCCCCACTGGCTAATATTTTACCATCATGACTTAATGCCACAGTATTAATAGAACTATTGATTTGATTTTCAAGAGGATAGGAAAGTTGCCATAAAGGATGATTAACTGGGGATAATAAAGGCAAATAATGATCTTTAATTCCCAAAATATAAATAAGTTGATCTGCTGATTGCCAGCGTTCTTGTAAATTATATTTTATAAGTTTATCAAGGGTTTGTCCTAGATGTTCGCTAATTTGATTGGTGAGATAATCTCGCCATATCCAGCTATTATTAGTAATATCAAATAATTCAAAAGGTGGTATTTGAGTTAGTAGATAAATACAAGTTATACCTAAACTATAAAGATCACTGACAAAAACAGCTTTACCTTGTATTTGTTCTGGGGAAATATATTCTGGACTACCAACTAAATCATCTTTAGATTCATTGATATTGACAAATTTCATTGCAGCAAAATCAACGAAAACTAGATTATCTAATAAATCTTGACTTTGATTTACAGTCCGCAAAATAATATTTTTTGGTTGAATATTCCGGTGAATAATTTGATGATCATGAATAAACTTGAGAACTGGTAATAAACTTTTTAAAACTTGCCAAATCTGAGTTTCATTAAAAGCACCTTGCTTTGCTAATAAACTAGCTAAATTATCACCTTCAATAAATTCTTGAATTAAATAGTAATATTCATTTTCTTTAAAATGTGTGATTAGGGAAGGAATTTGCGGATGTTTACCTAATTCCGTTAATTTCTCTACCTGACATTGAAAATTTTCCAGTGTTTGATCTGGAGATAAAAATTGGTGAATAACACAAGGAATTGGCGGAAATTGACTTTCATCTACAGCGAGAAAGGTTTGACAAAATTCCCTTTTACTAATCTGCTTGATTAAATGATAATCTTCTTTAATTAACACAATTTATTTTCTAGATTCCTTTTCCTGTTTCTGGATGATAAAAATAATTCCCATTGTAATACTCCTTAGGTTAAGGAAATGTAGGTTGGGTTGAGTGATAGCAAAACCCAACCTACGACATAACTATTTTTTAACCTTAACCCAATCAAAACCATATTTTGATTTTTAAGCTATAATAGACATTGGGTTTACCACTTCTATGCCTAAAAAAATCAATTTTCAGTCCCGCAAATTTCCTAAAGCTGTAACTTTTTCTTTGTATCTCTTCGGTGTTATGGCTGTTCTGATAGTGTCTTTTCCCTGGCTTTATGAAATCAAAACAAAAGCCGGAATTAATATCTCAAAAAAGTACAATACTGGACTTTTTTTAGAAAAACATACTCATGGACTCTTTAAATGTCAGTGGCTGTATCCCTACTATTGTAAACCTTCCCAAGATTAAACTGTTAGATCATGGTGGGCATTGCCCACTGTATAAATTTAAGCCAATTTATCCAAATAAGGACTGACATCAACCGCTAATTTCTGTCCTAATTTCAGTAATTGACGACATTGAATAGTTTCGGCTTCATTATCAATACTGGTAATTCGTGGCAATATTTGACTGTGTAAACAACTCCAGTAAAGTTCTTGGGAATGGTTTAAATTAATGCCAAGATGTAATTTATGACCAACATCAATCAATCGTTCTAACCGTTGAATATCTGCATCTATTTTACTATTGACATCATACAATAATTGCCATAATAACCGAACTATCAATTGTTCTAAAATTTGACTACCATCGGGAATGTTTAATTGACAACGGAGATGTTTGGCTTCAGTAGCGATCGCTTCTAATTCTACAATATGATTCCAGCTTAATTGTAGTTCGCTGATATCTTGTTCTAGAGATTTCAAAGCTGTCAAACAACGATAACCCAAAGCAATTTCCGCTGCTACCTGCAATTCCCGTGGTACTTCCAACTCATCTCGATGAAAGGCCATAATTACACCGTAATTATCTCTATAGGCTTGAGTATATAATTGGTCTAATCGTGCCAGTGTTTCCTGACTCAACAACCGCATAATCCGGTGACGTTCTTCCGCAAATAAAGTTTGCAAACTAAAGGCTTCATCACCAAATAGTTGAGTCATCACCAAAATAACATGAGCGATACTAGCCTGTTGCAAGGCTGCAAACAGCTTTTCTCTGATTTGACTATAGTTACGTCGTCCTTCAAACTTTTGAATACAGCAATGAAAATCCCAACCACCCAAATGCAAAACCGCAAATACTAAATTTTCATTTTCCCAAGTAATATTTGACACTAGCTGCAAATGCCCCACCGCCATAGTTAATGGTCCCAGGCTCTGCTTATGATAATCTAGCTCATGGGCATCATAGCAGTAAACACGCTGATGATGATTATGGGGGTGTTTATCTGTCTCTTGTCCAGGGGCAGTATTTTGGTGATGATTAAATAGGGAAGTAATGGCGTAATGGGCAGCAACTTGTTTAAAGCCAATTTGGGCAGTTAGCACCAACTGACGATATATCTCAGCCCCATGTTTAAACTCTTCCACATTGCTAGGGGCTAAACCTAAACGTTTAAGAAACTCCTTTTCTAATTGTATACCTGCCACATCTCCGGCTAATTCTAAAGCACGGGAGGCATAACGCAAAATTTGTGTTCCCTCTGGACGGGAAATTTCCTCAAAAAACCAGCCGCAACTGGTAAACATCAGTAAAGAGTGACGCTGCATTTCTAACAAGCGTAAAGCTTCTACCTGTTCAGCTGCTTGGAGTTTGCGAGTTTGATGGCGGGATAAAAATCGGTTAATATTAGCGGGAGTGCGATCGCCCATGACATGAACATATTCGTCCCGCGCTTGCCAAGGATCACGAAATAATGCACTGCCATATTCTTCATAAACATCAATTAACTGATCCCGCAGCCAATTTAAAGCATTTCTTAACGGCCGTCGCCATTTTTGATGCCACACGCCCCCTTCACCACCACAACCACAATCATCTTGCCATCTATCCACACCATGGGCGCAACTCCAAGCCGTCACAGACTTGATTTTTACTTCCCAAGAGGGAGGATTTAAACTCAAATAATGGGCAAAATTGGTGACAGTCCAACCATGACGGGGAAACTCACCAATAAAGGCATAAGCTAAAGTCTTCTCTGTGCCTTTTTTGTGATGTCCAAAGGTTTCCCCATCTGTAGCTACAGAAATTAATTGGGACTGACGATGGTCCCCGCGAATAGCTGCCCCAATGCGTCCCGCAAAATGATGGGAATTGTAGACAACATCACTAAAACCCATATCCCGCGAAATCGGACCATCATAGAAAAAGATATCAATATAGGCAGTTGATTTTTTATCAGACTCATCGCTACCTAAATAACAACGGTAAGGACGAGTAGGATCAATCTGATTACCACCCACCTCATGCCATTGACTATCAGAATCATCATCTGTGGGGAAAGGACGACAACGCTGGGCTTGAGAAGGGGCTAAAATAATAAACTTAATCCCTTCTGCTACCAATGCTTCTAAGGTGGCATAATCTACGGCTGTTTCTGCCAACCACATTCCTTCAGGATCACGGCCAAAGCGAGAACGGAAATCTTCCTTACCCCAGCGAATTTGTGTATGTTTATCCCGTTCCTTGGCTAGAGGCAGGATAATGTGATTATAGACTTGAGCGATCGCATTCCCATGACCATTTAGGCGATCGCAGCTTTTAGCATCAGCCTCCAAAATCCGCTGATAAACGGACCCATCGTAGCGTTCTAACCACGACATCAGCGTTGGCCCAATATTAAAGCTCATGTATTCATAATTATTCACAATCTTCACAATTTCGCCTCGGTCATTTAAGACTCTAGCAAAGGCATTAGGACGATAGCACTCCCAATGAATGCGCTCATTCCAGTCATGAAAAGGACTAGCACTGGGTTGACGTTCAATCGCATCAAGATAAGGATTTTCTCTAGGAGGTTGATAAAAATGACCATGAACCGTGACATAAACACCCTGAGCAGTTTTCAGGGGATCATGTTCAGGACTGGATTTAGCCTCTTGATCTAATGGTAATATTGAGCCAGAACTACTGGGTATTTCCGCTGCCAAAGTCATATATTTTTATCCAAATAAATGTGTAATTTTGCAGAATATTCTTACTATATCTACCTTTCTACAATTGTTCTCTCACAAAATCAGTTATAAATAACACCTGTGAAACAAAACTAAATTTTAATAGTAGTCAGAAATCAGGAATCAGGAGTCAGAAAGAAGAACAAGGAGGAACAAGGAAGAAAAATAATCTCCAACCCCAATTACCAATTACCAATTACCAATTACCAATTACCAATTACCAATTACCAATTACCAATTACCAATTACCATCCTTAACAGATATGATAGGTGTTCAAATGCACATAATGTTTTAGTCCCTGTGCAGATATCCCCTCAACTAAAGGTAAAAATGTCAATCAAGAACATTATTTTCAGCGTGCTGCTGTTGTTTATACCCATATCTCTAACAGCCCACTTTTTAGGATGGGGAGACTTGATAGTTTTCATCACCGCTGCATTAGCTATACTCCCCCTAGCAGCTTGGATGGGTACAGCTACGGAAGAAATAGCTGTAGTTGTTGGACCAGGAATAGGCGGATTTTTAAACGCGACTTTTGGCAATGCCACAGAATTGATTATTGCCTTAGTTGCCCTGAATGCGGGCTTAATTGATGTCGTCAAAGCCAGTATAACTGGATCAATTATCAGTAATTTACTCTTAGTCATGGGTTTATCCATGTTATTAGGCGGAATTCGTTACAAAGAACAAACATTTGAATCAGTCATAGCTCGTGTAAATGCTTCTTCTATGAATTTGGCGGTAATTGCCATTTTGTTACCAACAGCAATGAACTATACCTCCATAGGGATTAGTGAAAAAACCGTACAGAATCTTTCCCTAGCTGTAGCTGTCGTCTTAATTCTAGTTTACGGCTTAACACTGCTATTTTCCATGAAGACTCATGCTTATTTGTATGATGTTGGTGTGGCAGATATCGAAGAGGAAGCAGAAGCAGTTGTCCATAAAAAACCAAATGTTTGGTTATGGAGTGGTGTCCTTTTAGTTTGCACCCTGTTAGTTGCCTTTGAGTCAGAACTACTAGTTGGTTCATTGGAAGTCGCTACATCTCAACTAGGTTTAAGCGCCCTATTTACCGGGGTAATTTTAGTTCCTATTATCGGTAATGCTGCTGAACACGCTACCGCAGTTACCGTAGCCATGAAGAACAAAATGGATTTGGCTATGTCTGTCGCTGTGGGTTCAAGTATGCAAATTGCCCTATTTGTGGCCCCGGTTTTAGTAATTGCCGGTTGGGTAATTGGCCAACCCATGGATTTAGATTTTAACCCCTTTGAATTAGTCGCTGTTGCTGTATCAGTTTTAATTGCTAATAGCATTAGTTCTGATGGTAAATCTAATTGGTTAGAAGGGACATTACTCCTAGCTGCTTATACTGTCTTGGGTTTTGCCTTCTACTTCCATCCAGTTGCCAACAGTATCGGTTAAAATATCTTACCTGATCAAAAGTCTAAAATTCCCGATCTCATTAAATTGGGAATTTTTCTCTTCTACCAAGTCCTAAATATTTTTTCAAAAATAACTCCCTTAAGATAGATGAATAAAATCAATAATTCTTATAGTGTCAAATCAGATCATTCTTTTGATATCAAGCTATAAATTTATGATACATCAATTTCCCTAAATATTTTTTACTATTTGATCATAGTAATTACATATATAGGACTAATATTTGATTTTTCAAAAAACTCAGTGCCAGTTTATATCCGTTCTTCTCTGCTTTTGCCATTTCCCATTTTATAAATAAATACAATTATACAAGACAATGAATGAAATCGGACTGCTGATGATGGGTGTATTTAATCAGAAATCACTAACTATACCCCATTTTCCATTAAACCAAACCTTGTTTTACCTAGAAAATGGTGTACAGCTAACAAATCATCAATCAAATAAGTTAGTTTCTTCTGCTCAAATTACACCACCAGAATTTATCCACATAAATGAAACTTCCCCAACTAATCTCTCAATTCTCTCATTCCGACGACACCAAATATTTAAGCAAATCACACAAAAACAGATATCCAGCAGTTCTTTTGAATTAGCTGATGCTGGGAATATCCCTATGACCAATAAAAAAGGTGTTCAATTATCAACAGTATATCACACAACCCAGAATAAACCTATGCCCGTAATTGGTTTTGGTAATTCAGGCATATCTGTGAAAGTTTTACAAAAATTGTTAATGTCTAATGGTTATGGACTACCTATTGATGGAGTTTTTGGACCAGTTACCGAAACTGCTGTCAAAGCCTTTCAAAATCGTCGAAGTCTATCAACAGATGGTGTGGTTGGTCAAAAAACTTGGTGGGAACTAACAATTTAATTTGTCATTTGTCATTTGTCATTTGTCATTTGTCGTTTTTCATTTTTCATTTTTCATTTTTCATTTTTCATTTTTCATTTTTCATTTTTCATTTTTCATTTTTCATTTTTCATTTTTCATTTTTCATATAAATCATCTAAATCAAAAGAATCATAGTTAAAGATGATTTCTATCAGTCAAAATTTCATAACCACTATCTGTCACTAATACAGTATGCTCAAACTGAGCAGATAAAGCATTATCAACTGTTACCGCAGTCCATCTATCAGCTAAAATTCTGGTATTTTTAGAACCAGCATTTAAAATTGGTTCAATTGCTAAAGTCATTCCTGAACGCAATTTCACATTCGGTATTTCACGAGTTCGATAGTTAAAAACCGCTGGTTCTTCGTGTAAATTTCTACCCACACCATGACCAGTAAATTGTTCCACCACTGTAAAACCATTGGCTTTTACATGATCTTCAATTGCACCGGCGATTTCCTCCAAATGTACACCAGCTTTTACTTGTTCAATCCCTTTATATAGAGATTCCTCGGCTATTTTAATCAGTCTTGCGGCTTCACTCGTCACACTACCCACAGCGATAGTAATGCAGGAATCACCATGAAAACCTTGATAATAAGCACCTGTATCAACTTTTAATACATCTCCTGTGTGAATTACCTTTTTATGGCTAGGAATTCCATGGACAACTTCATGATTAATACTAGAGCAGATGGAAGCGGGAAACCCATGATATCCTTTAAAGCTAGGAGTTGCATCCATTTCGCGGATGCGTTTTTCCGCATAAGCATCTAAATCGGCCGTGGTCATTCCTGGCTGAACTAGGTCAGAAATTTCCTTGAGAACAGTTGCCACAATCTTCGCTGATTGTCGCATAATTTCGATTTCACGGGTTGATTTAATTTCAATCCCTCCGCGTTGTCGTTTTTCGGGTTTTGGCTGGGCTGGTTGAGAAAGTAAGTTAGCGAAAATATTCATCATGAAGTTTAGGAATTAGGGGCGCTTTTACCGGTTAGCTGTGAAGTTGTTGAGATTTATTGGCAAAAAATATCTATATTTAAGTTAACTTATTTTGTGCTTCTAGAGAAACACAGATATTCATCCTGTAAATCTACAAATCCTGTAAATCCTGATTCTGACAGTGAAAAATGATCACCTAATTACAATCTCTCCCCTCATTCCAGCTTCTGCGTGTCCAGCTATAGTACATCCTAAAGCATATTTACCTGGTTTCATGGGGACAAATACCCATTCTGCTTCTGCACCAGGTTTAAGTTCTAATTCGTGAATATTCCCTTTAATTTCTACATTGCCGGCTTCGACTTTTTGAGTCCAAATTGCATCAGCAAAGTCTTTAGCGGTAAAATAATGTTTTTGTGAGCTAGGATTATTTAACTTGAGATTGTAGCGTTTACCAGAGGTAAATTCTAAATGATTTGGCTCAAATTTTAATTCATTAGCAACATTACCCAAGCTAACTGTAATCTCTATTGGTGGTTGTTTGAGGAGATTACTAGATAGATTCTCTGCTGTTGCTGGAGACGTACCCATTATTACTAGACTCATTAGCAGAGAGAATAAACAAATCAAAAAGTTACTCATGGCTCAATGGATAATTGTCAATCACACCTGTTCCCATTATCCATGAACCACATTCATTTAATCTTTTTATGTGCCAGAATTTGTGGCCCTGCGGTGACAATAACAATTTTATCAGGGTGAAGTAATTCACGAGCGGTTTGATTGACTTGATTGAGATTGACTTGTTCTATTTTGCTGATAAATGAGCGCAATTCTATCTGATTCAAGCCGTAAACTTCATTCATCACCATTCTCTGGCTTAACTGTTCGGGATTGGCCAAAGAAATATTATAATTGCTGATTAAATTGCGTTTAGCTGTTTCTACTTCCTGTGCTGTCACACCTTGTTGATGAACTTGCTTCAGGAGGTTGCGGGTACTGGAAATTGCTTTGCGTGCGTCTTCTGGACTGGTTTGCATTTCAATGAGAAATGTACCAACATTCTTACCTGTGATGAAATTGCTATAAATTCCGTAGGTTAGGCCTTGGCGATCGCGCACTTCTGCCCCTAGTCTACTCGATAATGTATCACCGCCGAGAATTTGATTCAAGATCATCGCCGCATAAAATCGTTTATCTTGACGGTTAATGCCGGTGTAACCCATGTAAGTTATCGCTTGGGGTTTACCAGGGACAACAGGATTAACATTAATTACATTTTTTGGCATCCCCACATTGGGATATTTTACCGTTGGTGGTTTGCCGTTTACTTGCCAATTTCCTAATTTTGCTTGAATGAGCGATCGCACTTTGGTAACATCAAAATCGCCAACAATTGCTAAAACTGTGGTATCAGGACGATAATGTTGGGCTTTAAAAGCCATTACATCTTGACGTTGAATTTGTTCAATACTTTTCGCAGTTGGGAAGGTATGTAATGGGTGTTTTTTCGGATAAATAGACTGCACAAAGATACGATTTGCAACCTTATCAGGATCATCTAAATCTGAATCTAGGGAAGTTAAAGCTTGTTGGCGTGAAAGTGCAAACTCTTTTTCTGGGAATGTACTATCTCTAATTACATCCGTCAATGTCCCCAGCAAAACTGGTAAATCCACCGCTAAACTACTACCTTTAATCCGTACACCTTCACGAGAAGCTTCAAAGTCCAAATTTGCGCCTTTTGCATCTAATCCTTGGGTAATAGTTCGCATATCTTTGGTTTTCGTGCCATTCATCAGATTTGCTGCCACTAAAGACGCTAATCCTCCTTGATTATCTGCCTCAAATTCTGTTCCCGCTTTGATATATCCGCTCAAAGTCACTGTTGGTGTAGTTTTGTCTGGTAACAGTAACACGCGTAACCCATTAGCAATCTGTAACTGTTGGGGGATTTGTCTTTCTTGGGTTTTGGGTAATATATCTAGAGGTGGTAAATACTTCTTGACTTCCGCTGGAACTACAGCCACATCAACAGCAAAATTCTCTTCTGTTTGCGTTGAGTAAGATGAACTTTGGTTGTTGAGCGAAGTCGAAACACGGGTAGTTTCTGCTTGCTGAGTAGGTTCAAAAAATCCGACTTTTCGGGCTGCTGGTTGTAGATATTTATTGATGACATTCATCACATCAGCAACTTGGACTTTCCGAATATTTACTAAGTGGTCTTCTGTATATTGATAATTATCCGTCGTGATTTGATCATTACCCAATTGCATGGCTTGATTGGTAATATCACGGTTATTTAAAATAACTGAAGCTGTTAATTGAGTTTTTGCTCTTTCTATCTGTTCTTCTGTCACAGCGACTTTGGCAAGTTTTCCTAACGCCTTTATTACCGCTGCATCAATTTTATTTAAGTCCTGATTTCCTGAACCTGTCACTAATATTTCATACCAACCACCTCCACGTAAACTAGCAACATTTCCCGAAACATTATTAGCTAAACCCGATTCTACTAATTCCTGATACAAGTAAGCATTTTTACCCGCAGTCAAGATATAATCCATAACTTCCAAAGCGGGAATATCTGGTTGATTGATTTGGGGAAGTGGGTAAATTAGTTGGAGTAATGGATTTCCCCCCGGTTCTTGTAATTTAATTGCAGGTGTAGGAGTAGCGGCAGGTAATGGAGTTATGAGATGATGGGGTGAATATTGGCGTTTGGGGATTTTCCCAAACACAGTTTGCACAGTTTTCAAAGTTGGTGCGGTGTCAAAATCTCCCGCAATTACCAAAACAGCATTGTCAGGACTATAGAATTTTTGATAATATTCTCGCACTTGCTCAACTGTGAATTTCTCCACATCAGCCTTAGTTCCCCCAATAGGTAATCTATAGGGATGATCTGGAAAAACAGACACCATCACAGCGCGATTTAAACGATATTCGGGGCTATTTTCATAACCTTGTAATTCAGAAATAACTACTCGCTTCTCACTAGCTAACTGTTGAGGATCAATCAGCGAGTTGTTCATTCTATCTGCTTCTAGCGTCAACAGAGCCGTCAGTTTATCCCGTTCCGCAGTATTGTAATATGCGGTTTGGTCATAACTGGTAAAAGCATTAGAATCACTGCCCAAAGCACTAAATAACCGCCCAAATTGGATAGGACGATTGCTAGTACCTTTAAACATGATATGTTCTAATTGATGGGCAATACCATTTACCCCAGATGCTTCCTGACCTGATCCAAATTTGTACCATACCTGCACTGTCACCACAGGAGCATTATGAACCTCCTTAGTGATCACAGTTAAACCATTATCAAGGACTGTTTTCTGAACATTTGCTGTAATAGCGAGATTTGGTGTTTCTTTAGCGACTAGTGTTTTCTGAGATTTTTCTGGGTTGGAGTTGTGGGAAGAGGTGGAAAAATCCGCCCTTTCTCCGCTAAAAGCAGCATCTTGATTTAACACAAAAGCGGCTATGATCCAGATACTCAAGATGACCAAAGAAAAGCGATGTCGTTGTGCGATAGAGAAAAAAGACATATCTTTGGCGAATAGATATATGTAATTTAAGTTACATATATTAGGTGACTAAAAAATTGGGCAAATGTTTCTGTACCTCATGGAAACTAGAAATGTACCTGAAAAGGAAAAATATTGTATCACCCCAAGGGCATAAATACTAATTTACAGCCTATTTATGCAAAAACCGTATAAATTCCAGAGGTAACCCGTCAAAATCAGCGATAAATGCGACTTCTAAGATGTTATCGCCAATTTGCTGCTGTGTAGGTTCTAAAAGAATTTTCAGAGGTGGTAAATTTTCTATTGTCGCTAACCGTGTTTTTAAACTTTCCAACCAAGTTGGTAAATCTGGTGTGATCTGAGTCACATCAAAAGCAAGATGATAATAGCCGACATAATGTTCATCATTAAAAGCATCTGGGGCTGGTTTGGGTTGAGGAATTTGGATGAGTTCAATTCTCCCACCCAAACCTTCCATCCAGCAAGCTAGAGTATAACCGGTGGTGAAGCGATCGCTCACCGTAAACCCTAGCTGCTCATAAAAAGCGATCGCTAGATGGATATTTGCCGTTCTAATGGAAGCATGGTGCATAATTTTGTCAGTTGTCAGTTGTCGGTTGTCAGTTGTCAGTTGTCGGTTGTCGGTTGCTAGTTCTTTATTACCACGAACCACAAACCACGAACCACAAACCACGAACCACTGACTAATGACCACGAACCACTGTACGGGCGAAGCATTTGGAGAACTATTTTTGGCAATGACCGATAATTTATCTTCCAAATGCTTCGCCCCTACTGACCACTGACCACTGACCACTGACCACTGACTATTACTCAAACAACCGGAAATATGGGTAACGCACTGGTACACCAGGTTCTTTATCCAAATCAAAGTTAATCACTTCCCAGCAAGGTTCTGTGGCTGAATCAGGGCTAAACTCTACAGGTAAACCATATAACCGCGCCCCCGTAGCAACTTCCCCTTGTCCAGAACGCCAAGGTGTACTCCGTTCCAAATAGCCACTCATTAACTCCTGATAACGGTTAGCGACAATTATCCTCGTAGCCCGATAACCTTGAGTATAAAGCTTGTCTAAAGCTTCGTGAATTTCAAACCGAATCCCATCAGGATGAGTATGTTGACGATACCATTCACCATCCCATCTGCGCCAATGACGACCAGACTGTAAATGGACTAACTCCCCAGTTTTGGGTTCAGCTTCAAATGCGCCATGACGGGGACATAGA
This sequence comes from Anabaena sp. AL09, assembly GCF_001672255.1. Lineage (NCBI taxonomy): Bacteria > Bacillati > Cyanobacteriota > Cyanophyceae > Nostocales > Nostocaceae > Anabaena > Anabaena sp. AL09. Next base: position 37,216 of record NZ_LJOQ01000058.1, on the reverse strand, counting down.
TAAGTATCCGTCAATGTTAAAGCCGAAATAGTTTGGCGACAGTGAGGACACTGTATTTCCGGGCCAAATATCGGGTACTGAAAGCCTGGATTTATCATGAAGTGCGTATAAACATAGTATTGTTTTTTTGCCAGCACCAGTAGGTTTAAGATTACACTCCTGCTCCACTACTTTAGATAACTTGCTCACTGCTACATAAAAATGAAGATAGTGCCTGAGAACAAGTTTCACAACCGTCTGACGATAGAAGTCTAACGCTGTGATATTCTGGTTTGGCAACCAGCCCTAAAGGTTGGAGTTTCTCCAGTGTTCCTGGGTACCATATCCATATTCTATCGTGTCTATCTCTTGTGACTGGAAATCTGCTGAATTTTCTCAAGCTGCTTTTGTGGCAGCCAACGCTGTAATCATTGGTTCTGTAAGCATAGCAGCCAGAGCCAGCGTTTGGTATGGATCTGTGGTTAGAGGTGATGTAGAAAGAATTGAAATTGGCGAATGTACAAATATCCAAGACGGCGCAATTCTCCATGGTGATCCAGGCGTACCCACAATCTTAGAAGATCATGTCACTGTCGGCCATCGCGCTGTGGTACATTCTGCCTACATTGAAAGTGGTAGTTTAATTGGTATTGGTGCTATTATCCTAAATGGTGTAAGAGTCGGTACAGGCAGCATTATCGGCGCAGGTGCAGTAGTCACCAAAAATGTCCCTCCCGGTTCTCTAGTCATGGGTGTTCCCGGTAAAGTAGTCCGTCAACTCTCAGCCACCGAAATCACCGAACTCATAGAACACGCTGAAAAATACTACCAATTAGCCCTGCTTCATGCTGCTAATGGGTAATTGGTAATGGGTAATTGGTAATTGGTAATTTTACCTCTCTTCCCTGTTCCCTGTTCCCTGTTCCCTGTTCCCTGTTCCCTGACTTTTAATCAAACTTTACATATAAGCTTGAAAAAATTCCCCACTTCAGATCACAATAAAAGTTGAGAACTGTTGACAAAACTTAAGATTTTTTAATTTACAGAGGGCTTCTAGATATGGACATTGATAATCGTGTATTAATTGTTTTAGCACCAATAGCGATCGCTGCTGGTTGGGCTGTTTTCAATATTGGTGCTGCTGCCCTTAGACAAATACAAAACTTTTTGAGCAGAGAAGCATAATTTTAGGTAATGGGTAATGGGTGATTGGTAATGGGGGAATAGAGAACAGGGAAGTTATTTATCCAAATTACCAATCACTAATCACCATGAACGTAGATTCTTTACTCCGACCTTTTCAGCATTTTGGTGTGAATTTGGGATTGTCTCGAATTGTCGATTTATTGGCAAAGTTGGGAAATCCCCATCACCAATTACCAATTATTCATGTCGCTGGGACTAACGGAAAAGGTTCTGTTTGTGCTTACCTGTCTGCGGTACTTACTGAGGCTGGTTATACAACCGGACGCTACACCTCTCCCCACTTGATTGATTGGACAGAAAGAATCTGTGTTAACGAACAACCAATTGATAGTAATGAACTGTGTGAATTAATACTACAAGTTCAAGCGGCTATTAACCCAGAGGAAGAATCACCTACCCAATTTGAAGTAATTACCGCTGCGGCTTGGTTATATTTTGCCCAGAAACAAGTTGATATTGCCATCATTGAAGTAGGATTAGGAGGGCGTTTAGATGCCACCAATGTCTGTAATAATCCTTTGATAACAGTTATTACTTCTATTAGTCGAGAACATTGGCAACAACTTGGACCCACTTTAGCCCATATTGCCAAAGAAAAAGCGGGAATTATCAAACCAGGATGTCCTGTGGTTATGGGTTCATTACCAGCCGATGCCGAGAAAGTCGTGCAATCGCGTATTCTAGAATTACAATGCCCAATTTTTACCCCGTCACCATCTCGACAAATTAATCAAAATTGGGCAGAATATCAAAAAATAGAAAGTTCTGAATTTATAAAATATCCATTACCATTACAGGGACAAATTCAATTACATAATTCAGCTTTAGCTTTAGCTGCTTTGGAAATATTGCAAAAACAAAATTGGCAAATTTCTGAACAAGCTATTATTCAAGGAATGGCTAAAACCAAGTGGACAGGGAGAATGCAATGGATAACTTGGAAAAGTCATAAACTCCTTATTGACGGCGCACACAACCCAGCTTCAGCCACAGTTTTGCGTGATTATGTAGATAGCCTTAACACCAAAAATATAACTTGGGTAATGGGAATGTTAACCACTAAAGATCATGGTGAGATTTTTCATGAACTTCTTAAACCAGGAGATAAATTATATTTAGTTCCCGTACCAGATAGTAATTCAGCAGATTTAGAAGAATTAGCTAAGTTAGCAACATCAATTTGTCCAGATTTGAATTTTTGTCACACCTATTCAGATGTGTTGTCAGCCTTAGACGCTGCTTTTATTGCTACAGATAATCAAGTTGTATTATGTGGTTCTTTGTATTTAATTGGTTATTTTTTGGCAAATGGAATTTAAAAAAAAGAAAGTAAGCGATGTTTTTGTCAGAATCAGGATGTCCAGGATTTGAGGATGTACCAGATTGTAATTTATGAATTTTTTGATTGATATTTTCTATCATTAAAAAATCCCTATTTCCAATAGTCTCATCAACAATAACATCCTGTAAATCCTTTAATCCTGGTTATCCTGATTCTGACAATTACCAATTACCGATTATCCCACTGCTGGGCAGCATCTTCCACAGCTTTATCTACAGTTTTTTGTCCTAACATTGCCGCTTGTAAATTTTCGTAAATTGATTTTTGCAAAACTTTAAAATCTTTGAGTTTGGGGGTTAATACCTCAGCCTGTTTTAATTGTGTCGCACTAATTACCCGCCCCTTTTCCGCTGTCGTAGCATTAGCGGGAACTTCCTTAAAGTAAGTATCCGACAAAGCCTTAATTGTCGAAGGTAGGACGTTAGCAGCTTTAGCAAAGGCTAATTGGTTTTCGTCATTCGTAACAAATAAAGCAAATTTAACAGCCTCATCAGGATATTTACTATCACGAGGAATTACGATATTCATGACAGCAACATTTTTCTTACCTGTATCACCCGTAATTTGCGGGGCAATTGCGGAAGCTTGGGCAACCTTGGGGGCATTATTAGCAATGGTTTTCAGAAACTCAGGCCCAGAAGCTAAAAAAGCCGTTTCTCCAGATTGGTATAAATCTATGGCATGACGATGCCCTTGGGTTAAAGATTCTTTTGGTAACAAACCTTTTTTATACAAATCTACCCAATATTGAAAAGCAGCTTTTCCTTTATCCGTATTAAAACCAGCTTTACCTTCAGCATTAACTAGGGTGACACCCATTTGTACCAAGGATTCCAACACCTCACCAGAGTCTTGGGGAACAAAGGTAGCGAAGAAAGCATACTTACCAGTTTTATCTTTAATTTGTTGCGCTGCTTGCCCTAATTCTGCATAAGTGGCAGAAGGTTTCGTAATACCCGCTTGTTTTAGTAAATCGGTGTTATAAATAGTTAGTCGCGTGGTGAGATACCAAGGAATGCCAAAACTCTTACCATTGAGGCTACTTGCTTGCCAAATATTTGGCAAATAGGTGGAACGGACTTGACTGGGAATTTTGGCATCCAAATCTAACCAAGCATTTTTACCCGCAAGTTGGGAAGCAAAGTCGGGATTAAGGTTAACAACATCTGGTGGGGTTTTTGCGGAGACTGCTGTTAAAATCTTATTCTCCATTGCCGACCAAGGCACATCTACCCATTTAACTTTTATACTTGGGTTTTGTGATTCAAAAGTCGTAATTAGACTTTGAAAGTAGTTGGTAAATTGCGGTTGGAGTTGCATTGTCCAAAACTCAATCGTGACAACTCCAGTTTTAGCAGGTTTGGGATTATTGCCAACATTACCTATGCCGCAGCTAACCAGCCAACTAGTAAATAAGCCTAGTAATGCCCAACAAACCAGTTGTTTAAATTTTTGCAATCGAATCATCGTAGTAGGTGATAGTATTTTTAGAATTAATCTGGGTAAGAAAAAGGATAGTGAATTGTGGAGACTATAGGATATATCAATTTTGGTAATGGGTAATAGGTAATGGATAATAGGACAACTGTACGGGCGAAGCATTTGGAGAACTATTTTTGGCAATGACCGATAATTTATCTTCCAAATGCTTCGCCCCTACTAACAACTAACCTTAATATTCTTCTTTGTAATCTAGCGGGTAAAACTATGGTTAAAGCCTTCACTAGTTTCTTTGGTAAATCCAGTAAAGGTATTGGTATTGAACTAGCGCCGGAACGGGTAAACGTAGTCCAACTACGTAAAAACCGTCAAAACTTAAAAATCGAATCTTTGACAACAGTACCAGTACCAGAAGGTATATTTATTGATGGTCAAATTGCTGATTCTGTGGGAATGTCCGAAATTATTCAGCAAGCGATCGCTGAAAGCAAAACTAAAGCTACCCGTGTTGCTACTTGTATCCCAGGACGAGACTCCATTATCCGGTTGATTCCTGTCCCATCTGAATTAGATGACCAGGAGTTGCGGGACATAATACTCAACCATGAAGCATCTTTATATTTACCCTATCCCAGAGAAGAAGCTGATGTTGATTATCAAAAACTTGGGGACTTTATAGACGAAGACGGCATTGAGAAAGTGCAGGTTTTGTTAGTTGCGACTCGTAAAGATGTCACGCAAACCTATTTAAATACCTTTGAACAGGCAGGATTAACAGTTGATATCTTAGAAATTAACAGCTTTGCCCTGATTCGCACTATTCGTGATCAATTGCGGCTATTTGGACCAGAAGAAGCAGCGATATTAGTTGATATTGAGTTTGATAGTACAGAAATAGCCATTATTATCAATGGTGTCCCACAATTTTCTCGAACAGTACCGATTGGCACTTATCAACTCCAAACTGCATTGTCAAGGGCTATGAACTTACCAGCATCACGGGATATGGATATGTTGGAGAGTATGACTATTCCCACAACTTCACCAGATTCAGCCCATAGTGGGGTGACAGGTAGTAATCCGGGGATGGCTTCTATGTTGAGAGTTCTCGGAGAATTAGCTGATGAATTGCGTCGTTCCATTGATTTTTACCTCAATCAACGTGAAAATCTGGAAGTCGTGCAGATTCTTTTAGCCGGGCCTGGGGGAGGATTACGACAAATTGATGAGTTTTTCACTCAAAGATTGAGTTTACCAACTACCCAAATAGATCCAATTACTTCTTTGTCTTTGGAGGTAGATGCTGAAAAATATCCTTTAATTAAACGTCCTGGGTTGGGTATTATCCTGGGTTTAGGAATGCGAGGGTTGCAACAAAATGTATAGTCTAGATATTAACTTCCTTAAAGATCGGCCCGAATATCAAAGTCAAAGTGCAACGAAGGTTCAAAGACCATCTATTCAACTAGGGAATTTAATCCCAGTTTACATAGGAGTAGGAGTAGGTTTAGTATTGCCCGGTTTAGTGTTTATTGGTTTGTCAATCCTGGAAGGGAAAACTACTGAAGTAACCCGGGAAGTGGCAAAACTAGAGGAGGAAGGTAAGAGTTTAGATGGCACAATAGCCAGTCTTAATAAAATTAAGGCGGAAACAGTCGGCATTAATAGCCAAACCAAAGCTTTAGTAACGGTGTTTGATCAAATACGTCCTTGGTCAGCAATGTTACAGGATTTGCGCGATCGCATTCCTAGTAAAGTGCAAATCGAAACTATTAAGCAAATTGCCGCTCCTCTTCCTAGTAAAGAAGTTGTAGCTGCCACCCCCAGTAAAACCAATACTAATACCAATACCGCTGGATTCTTAGAAATTTCTGGTTTTGCTATTTCCTATGCCTTAGTCAACGATTTTGCCTTAAGTTTAGGACAATCTAAATTTTTAAATCCAGAAGAAACCAAAATCATCACAGCAGAATCAGTAGATGCACCACCCGTTACAGGTTTTCTTCCCCCAAAAGGTGGTAAATCTAATCAAAAAATTAAACCTATTCAAGTAGTTAAATACACCATTAAAACAGGTTTAAGTAGTGTGCCAGCTTCTGATTTAATTCAAGAATTAGAGAAAAAAGGTACAGTCGGACTAGTAGATAGACTTCGTAATATCAAAAAAGTAGGAGTCATTGCCCAATGACATTTAGTGATGATTTAAATTTTGCCAATCAAGATACAGATACTCAAGATTCTGGTCCTGTTCTTTTTGGTGTCACCTTAACACCAACTATTATTGGTCGTGTAGTCGGCTTTTTAGGTGTAGCAAGTGCAAGTTATATGCTATTTAACATAGCAATGCCCGCTTGGGATAACTATCAAGAACTACAAACTAAACTTGAGCAACTACAAACAGAAGTTCAACAAAAGAAAACCCAAGCCCAACAAATCGGTAAAATAGAAGCAGATTTGGCTGAAGCTAAACAACAACAACAACAAGTTTTAGCTTTATTTGCAGATGAAAAAAGTTTAGATACCCTATTACTAGATACCAGTCGCTTAATAGATTCTAGCAATGGAAAAGCTTTTGGTAATGCCATTAGAGCCAAGATGAAAAGATTTGTTCCAGCTTCGGAAAAACCTGTTGTGGTAGATGATGGCAGTTTTGGGGTAGAAGTTAACAACAAACTTAAACGCAGTATTGTCAATGTAGAAATTGAGGGGAATTTTGAACAAACCCAATCAATTATGCGAAACATTGAACGATTACAACCTTTATTGTTAGTCAAAAACTATGACTCCAAATTGTCTCCACCAGAAATGTCAGACGATAAAGATAACCCTGTGCAAATTGGTATCGGTAAACTGACAACAACTTTTGCATTAGAGGCTTTAATGCCACTTACTCCTGAAGAAGCGGCAGATTTAGCCGCTGAAGCAGCAGCTAAAGCACCACCAGTACCACCACCAGCTAAAGCACCGAAAAAATAATCAAATTTGAGGCAACAGGCAACAGGCAACAGGCAACAGGCAACAGGCAACAGGCAACAGGCAAAATGAAATATTCTCCCTATTCCCTATTCCCTGTTATACGTTACGATTTAGACTTTTATTTTATGTGAGGAATGAACTGTGAAACAGCTTCATAATAGTGTTTTCGGATCAAGTGCGGCAGCTTTTGTACTCTTAGCAGCCCAACCAGTGTTAGCAAAGATCACACAAATTACTGATGTTAAACTCAGTCCCATTGCAGGGGGAATTAGTGTAGTTTTAAAAACTGCGGCGGGAGATCGTCCCCAAGTATTTACCACTAAAAAGGACAAATCCTTAGTTGCGGATGTAATTAATGCCCAACTCCGTTTACCCAAGGGTAATAACTTCCTGCAAAAAAACCCCGCACCAGGAATTGCATCTATTGAAGTTAAACAATTAGACGCTAATAGCATTCGGGTAACAGTTACAGGTATTGATGATGCACCCAGCAATCAGCCCGTCATGCGAAAGGATAATAATATTACCCTGGGCTTTACCGCTACCACAAATTCAACAGCATCAACCGCCACTAAGCCTACAGAAAAGGTAGCAGTAACACCAGCTACCACATCTGAATATAAACCAGATGAACCAGCTAAACAGCCGGATGTTCTAGTTCCTAACCCCCAAGTTACAATTGACGGGAAAATTACCCAAACCCCAAATCCTGGTCAAGCTTATAAGCAAAGTCCTGTCTTTTTACCTAAGGCTGTCGCCCCACCTGTAGGAGATATTACTCAATCTAATATTGATACATCTCCTGTGGTGATTGATTTAGGTACAAAAGAACGAGTTCGTCGGTTGGTGTTGCGTGATGCACCTGTAAGAGAGGTTTTATCTTTATTAACTCGTGCTGCTGGGCTGAATTTGGCTTATATAGGTGGGGAAGCAGAAAAACCGCAAGATGCTGAAAATGTAACTAAAACATCTCAGAAGATTTCCTTAGATATAGAAAATGAACCTGTACAAGATGTTTTTAATTACGTCCTGCGTTTGAGTGGTTTGGAAGCTAACCGCAGTGGACGGACAATTTTTGTTGGGACTCAATTACCTAATTCTAGTCGTGATCTTGTGATGCGTAATCTCCGACTAAATCAGGTAACGGTGGGTGTGGCGTTAAATTTCTTAGTAGCTTTGGGTGCGGAAAGTGCTGTCAGTCGAGAACGACTAGTTACTAGTGTTAATGCTGTACCTGTGGGTGGTGCTGCTACCACCGCAGTTACTCAAACTCAAACGACGACAGAAACAAAAATTGAGACTCAACGGATTACATATACAGATTCAAAACCTATACTCAGAGGGTTACAAGCTTCAGGAGACGAGCGGACAAATTCTGTTACATTAATTGGTAGTCCTAAGATGGTTGAGATGGCAGTATCTCAATTAAGACAGCTTGATATCCGTCGTCGTCAAGTGGTGGTGAATGTCAAAATCATTGATGTCAACCTGACAGGTACTCAAGATTACAATACCAGTTTTTCTTTTGGGGTTGGTAATACCTTTTTTGTTAATGATGGTGGTGCAGCAGCGTTTAATTTTGGTAATGTTAATCCTCCTACTAAAGATACAGTTACAGGTAATGTTTTAAGTCCAGCTATAATCAAAGCTCCCGTTCCAGGTCAGGCTTCAGTGTTTCTTGATCCGCAACCAAATGCTCCTTTTGGCTCTGTTACATCTCCTAACGGATCACGCCCTGATTTTGGTACAAACGCTAATCCTTTACAACCTGGTATTTCAAGCATTGAAGCCGGTAAAATAACATATGCGCCACCTGGATTATTTCAATATCCTAAACGGCTTCTTACGAGTTTACAAGCTGAAGTTACCAGTGGTAACGCTAAGATTCTAACAGATCCTACCTTAATTGTTCAAGAAGGACAAAATGCAGTAGTTAACTTAACTACAGAGGTATATGCTGGATTAAAAACTTCATCACAAAGTACAGGAACTACATCATCAACCACATCATCCTCTGTCAGCGAACCTATCATCAAGAAAGCAGGTCTATCCCTGAATGTGAAGGTAGAAAGAATTGATGATAACGGTTTTGTATCTTTGTCCGTTGCCCCTACTGTATCTGCTCCGGGTGGTACAGCACAAGCCGGCGGTGGTAATGGTACAATAACTCTTTTATCCGAAAGAAGCCTGGCATCCGGTGTATTGCGTCTGCGGGATGGTCAAACGCTTATTCTTTCCGGTATTATTCAAGACACAGATCGAACAAGTGTTTCTAAATTACCTATTTTGGGTGATATTCCCCTGCTGGGTGCGCTGTTTAGGAAAACAAACAAACAGAACGAACGTAGAGAGGTAATTATTTTACTGACACCGCAAATAATGGATGATTCCCAGGGTTCTGGCTATGGTTATAATTATACACCCAGTCCCACAGCGCGGGAAATGTTGGAACGTCGGGGGGTGAAGCTGCAACCGCGTTAGTTAGTTTTTGGTGATTGTTTGTCAAAATACCCGATTTATGGGAGAAGTAAATAATGTAGAGACGTTCCATGGAACGTCTCTACAACTAGAAAATATACTTTTGAGTTTAAAGTCCAAAAAAGGAAATTTCAATTACTAATTAACTCCACACCATCTCGTCCATCACTATCCTGTAAATAAACTTTAACAATTTCCTCCTTCGCTGTGGGTAACTTTTTACCGACAAAATCTGGATGGATTGGTAACTCTCTATGACCTCTATCTACTAATATAGCTAAACGAATTACCTCTGGTCTACCATATTCATTCACGGCATTTAAAGCAGCCCGAATAGTTCTCCCTTTAAAAATGACATCATCTACAAGTACCACCGTTTTTCCGGTTAAATCAAAGGGAATATCGGTTTTTTCTGGAGTTCTTAACCCGATTTTATCAAGATCATCACGATAAAATGTAATATCCAAAGAGCCTACAGAAACATTAACATCTTCCAGAATTTCTATTTGACGGGCTAATGAATAAGCTAAAGGAACTCCTCTAGTATGAATACCCAGAAGTAACAATTGAGATAAATCTCGCGTTCTTTCCACAATCTGAGAAGCCATACGAGTTAATGTCCGACGCAGTTCTTCTGATGAGAGAATTTCAACTACTTTGGTAGACATAAGATAGGTAATTGGTGATTGGTGATTGGTGATTGGTAATTGGTGATTGGTAATTGGTAATTGGTAATTGGTAGTTTCTCGTTTTCTCGTTCCCATACTCTGTATGGGAATGAATGCTAGAAGGCTCTGCCTTCAATCACACTGGAGGCAGAGCCTCTTTGATAGCATTCCCAGTCAGAGACTGGGAACGAGATAACTAACGAATTAAAAATATTGCTAGTCCTAACCATAGTAAAAACGCATATCGGGTTAATTGTAAAGCTTGATCAATGGAATCTGGGGTAATGGGATAAATAGCATCTCCTAAAAGTGGTTTCTCTTTAGCTACTCCACGATACCAATTTATTCCTCCCACTTGCACACCTAAAACCGCAGCATAAGCGCATTCACTCCAACCAGAATTGGGACTGGGATCTTTAATTGCGTCGCGGCGACAAATTCGCCAAACATTTAAGGGTTTTAAGGATAGTAATGATAAAGTGATCACTGTTAACCGACAGGGCAACCAAGTAAAACCATCTTCCCACCGCGCACTAAACCAACCAAGATAAGTATAAGGTAGTTCTTTATAACCGACCATTGAATCTAAAGTGCTACTAGCTTTATATGCTAAAGCCAAAGGGACAGCACCGATAACAGGGATAAATGCACCAACAATAGTATAAAAAAGAGGAGCCATTACGCCATCAGTGGCATTTTCTGTAACGGTTTCTAACACTGCTCTGAGAATTTCCGCTGGGGAAAGATTGGCTGTGTCTCTCCCGACGTAATTACTTAAAACCTGTCGCGCTGATTGTAATTCTCCATTTTTTAAAGGTTGGAGAACTTCCATAGCTGCATTTCGTAAACTTTTGAAAGCAAAACAACTAGCTAGAAGAATACTTTCTACAGCAATTCCTAACAATGGATGTACCCACTTGGCACTTTGAACTATTATCCAACCTACCAAGCCACTACCAGTAATTACAATCACACCTAGGAAAATTCCCGCAAGCCTCTGAGAAAGAGGATTTTGGCAATATTGCAGAGCTAATTTACTCAAGTGGGAAATTACCCATCCCATGACTCGCACTGGATGAGGCCAACCCCAAGGATCTCCGATTAAGTAATCTAACAATGCAGCCAAAACCAAAACAGTAGATGTCATTTTTTATTGATTGTTGATTATTTATTCTTCTTTCTTGCTTTTTCCTTTCTTCTGACTCGGTGACTAAACCACAAAATTGGCTTCTTCTCCTTGAGATGCTTGCCAACTGCGAGCATCATAATAAAGGTCTGCCAGGGTAATATTGTACAAGGCTTCTTTGAGCTTTTGGTTGAGTCTGTTCCAGAGACTGGATGTCACCCAATCTGCTGTTTGAGCGGGTGTGGGATTATTCAGAGGTAAGTTAGTGATATTTTCACCAACAGCCTCTAAAATTTGGCCAATAGATATTTGTGCCGGTTTTTTTGCTAATTTATATCCACCGACGCTACCACGAATTGAAGTTACTAATCCGGCACGACGCATTTCTATGAGCAGCTTTTCTAGATAGGGAGCAGGAATATCTTGACGTTTAGCGATCGCTCTCACAGATTCAGGTCCATACTTGGGCTGTAAACTCAAATCTAGCAATGCTTTCACGCTGTAATGTCCTCTCGTAGTTAGTTTCATATAGCAGTTATGATTAATTTGATTTCCCCAATCCTTCAGCCTCATCCCTCTTACCTCTTAATCTGCCTATCTTTAATAATTTAAAGAATCAAAACCAGATTCCTTTCTATAGTAGCTATCAGCATCATTGTAATTATATTTCATATAATTTTTTAAGAATATTGATAATAATGCAACAATTTTCTCTATGAGTGTAATATACTTGGCTAGGCTGATCCAAAAACTCAAGAATTCTGTTCCTATTAGTTCAATGTCAGCTAAAATAAAATCCACTTGACAACAAACAACATTCATTTTCGACCTAAGTTGATGCCTAAACAGAAAAAAATTGAACTCCTAGTCGGTGACGAACTGCTCAAAAAAGTTAAAGAGCTAGAAGCCATCAGCAAAGACGAAAAAGCTAAACAGTGTGGCTACTATACTGTTACCAAAAATGGTATAGAGCGCGTCAATATGATGAAATTCTTGAATGCCCTAATTGATGCTGAGGGTATTCAGTTGGATAGTTCACCCAGTGCGAATGGACGTGGTGGACGCAGTGCCAGCTATAGAATTGGTGTGCAGTCAAACGGCAACTTATTAATCGGTGCAGCTTACACGAAACAGATGAATCTTCAACCTGGTGATGAGTTTGTCATCACTTTAGGGAAAAAGCACATTCGACTCCGACAAGTAGATTCGGAATCTATAAAAGATGTGGAAGTAGAAGCTACAGCTTAATGAATATTCATTAGTCAGTTATGGCTTGTCAGTTGTCAGTGGTTTTGTTTTACCCCTGACTGCTGCATAACTAATAACTGACCAATTACCAAAATTTAGAGAACAGGGAATAGGGAACAGGAAACAGGCAATAAGAAGATATTTGCCACTGACAACTGACAACTGACAACTGACAACTGACAACTGACAACTGACAACTGACAACTGACAACTGACAACTAACAACTGACAACTGACAACTGACAAATCACCAATTCCCAATTTCCTCTATATATTCAGTGGTTGTAATCACTGGTAGATATTGATGTAGTACCTTAGTGATTGCCGTTAAATTACAAGTTAATTCAATTTGTTCTCTTTCTAATAAACCCAGAATACAATCAGGATTGTCTTTAGCTACCACTGGTAATTGATGTAACCCACGTAATGCCATGCGGTCTAAGGCTTCAGATAAAGGTTCATCTTCCCAAGCATAGAGAATATCCGTAGTACAAATATCTATAAGTTTTTGACTAGATAAATATTCCTGAATTTCAGTAGATGAATTAGGAAGATTTTGCCATAGAGCCAGAGTCCGTTTAATATCTTCTAAGGACAGAATTCCCACCAACTTGCCAGCATCATCATCAATTATCAACGCACTGCGAATTCGTTCCCGTGTCATTACTACCGCAGCTTCTAATACTCCCAGAGTGGCTGATAATTTTTTGGGGTAAGCGTGCATAGCATCTGCGACTAACATTTGCTGCCAAAGTTCTACTTTTTCATCTTTCAATTCTGGCAAACCAATCTGTTGCAGATTAGCATTAGCATCTAAAGTTGGTTTAATTCGTTCTACTAACCAAACACTTAAACCCACCGCTGCCATTAAAGGTAAAACAATCCGATAATCGCGGGTTAATTCAAATAACATTAAAATTGCTGTCAATGGCGCTCTGACACTACCTGCCAAAACCGCTGCCATACCTACCATTGCATAAGCTGGAGGAGCAGCCATATAGTCTCCAATTCCTGGTGCTACCAAAGCCAAAAATTTAGCATAAGCAGACCCAAAGGACGCACCTAAAAACATCGCTGGTGCAAATAATCCACCGACAAAACCACTCCCTGAACTTACCGCTGTCATCAGCAATTTTAACACCAGTAATATTAGTAATAGGTTCAGCGAAAAATCCTCATCCTGGAGCATAGCTTCTACGGTTTCATAGCCAATCCCCAAAATTTGCGGGTAGCGCCAACCGACTATACCAATGATTACACCACCGAGAATAGGCTGAATTGATTGAGGAATTTTACCTAGTAATTTCAACCCTGGTAAATTACCAGCAAAGGCGGATTTGGCTAACCGAATTGATTCAGTATAGGTGAGAGAAATTAAACTTGCACCTAAACCTAAACCCAGATAAAGAGGTAATTCTAGGTAACTGCGAACTTGATAAGCAGGTAAAGCAAAAGCCGGTTGTGAACCTAAACCAATTTGAGCAATTAAGGCGGCGACAACAGCGGCAAGTAACACCACACTTACCGCAGAAGTAGCAAAATATGTAGTTCCCATGACTACTTCTAAGGCAAAAAATACGCCAGCAATGGGGGCATTAAAACCAGCAGCTAAACCAGCCGCCGCCCCAGCACCTAAGAGTAACCGCTGACGTTCTTGAGAAACTTGTAATATATCAGACAATAAAACTCCGAAATTAGTCCCAATTTCTACACTTGGACCTTCGGGACCCAAGGATGCACCACTGCCGATAGAAACAGCCGCAGCGATCATTTTTGTGACCGGTCGGAGGGGTTTCTTGGCTTCTTTGCCTTGAGAAACAGCTATGAGAGAAGAAAGTCCTGGACCAAAATCCTGAGTGCGCCAACGCATGAGGCCGACAATGATACCACCCAAAGTGGGAACAGCAGCTAAAGTCCAAGCACCCCAGATCCCAATTTGTCCCATGAGATTTTCCAGCATGAAGTTGTTAATTAGCTGGATTAAATAGTGAAAGGTGACTATCCCCATACCTGTACTACCGCCAATTAGCACGGCTAAAAAAAGCACTACTGTTTCTGAGGAGGGCTGAAAACGATTAATTAACTGAGTGAACCGCATGGAAGGTGGGGAAAAAGTACCGGATTCCGTGACCTTCGTCTGCGAAGTCGGAGGCAAGAGAGTCATTGATAACCGAGGTAAATGTCAGAAAAAACGATTTTTTATCTGTTATTTCTTATTGTGGTTTATTATGGGAAAAACTGCCTGCTCAATAATTAATTAGCAAAAATCACAAAATATTTAGAAAAAAATAATTCCGTCCTGCGGTGCTAGCAACTTGAGTTAGTATATAAGGGAGTATGTCCTTAGGTCAATTTCATTCTTAAAGTCTACATAGTAGGGAGCAGGGAATAGGCAACAGAGTTGAAAGTCTTTTGGTGTTTCAGTTTTAGGTAAATTTTGGATCTCATGCAATTGCATATCGCTATCATAGTATTTTGCCAATAACTATCAGTGACTATGGCATAACCACTAGATTTTCAGTAAAATTCAATACAGATATTGTTATAAATAGAATCAAGGGAATAGGCGGACGAGGTAGATGAGTACAAATACTTTTCATGATCATTATGTTACTTGCCCAATTTGCCAAAGAAATAACAGAACCACGCCAATAAAATCCTATATTGGTTTGTTTTCCTGTCCTTATTGCCAAGAAAAGTTAGTTGTTTGTCAAAGCGGACATTATGTCCGTGACCCATTTATTTGGAAACAAATGATGATCTCTTCAGCTTTACGTCGTCAAAGCCGACCTTTGGCGCGGATAATCAGAGATTTTATCTTCATTAAGCGTCCTTTTTTGTCTTTGGTTGTGGGAAGTGCGATTTTTTTCGGGATTGTGACTATGACTCAAGATAATATGAGTCATGATGGCCAAGAAATTCCCCAAATTGAAAGAATGAACAAGGGTGAAAAATAGATTTCTTGTGGAACTTTAAAAAATACTTTCGCCAAATTGAAAAAAGCCTGAATTCCCAGGTTGGGTTGTATTACAGGAAAGACAACATCAGCGTTGGATTTTGCTTCGCTCAACCCAACCTCCGAAACAATAAAAATGGCGAAGGTATTGTTAAAATGAGTTATTTTCTTTGGTAATTAATTGCCAATCTTCTACTTGATCTATGACTTTGATAGAGTTGAATTGGAGGTTTTCTAAGGTAGATATATTGAGGAGAAAATAAGGTTGGCTATCATACTGCCAGTAATATTGTAACTCACCAATAGAAGCAGGAATAATAGTGCGATCGCTATAAAAATCCAAAGAAGCACGATGGTAGGGAAAAGATGTATAGATTTCCTTAATTGCTGGATTTATTTTAGTGATCATTGCTGCTACTGGTTTAACAGGATAAGCTGTATTTAATTCCCAAACCCAGTAATGAGATTTCATTAATAACAATAGAGAAATATAACTTCCCCAAATTAAAATTTTCAGAAATTGTCTATCACCTCGCTCGGCTAAAATTGCCGCTAAAGTCATGGTTAAAGCCACTGCTGCAAAAATTATCTGTAATTCTACTTTGTCTAAAGTTCTCCAACTAAAATAAATACTGCCCGCAGAAGCCACCACAGCCAATATTGCTAAACTCGTTACCCAAGCGCGGGGATAGCCAGAAACTACAGGCACATTTTCTATTTCTGCTAATTGAAACCCCAAAGCTAAAGCTAAACTTGGATAAATAGGAACTATATACCAGGGAAGTTTAAAGCTAATGAGGGAAATAATTAATAGATAAACACCACACCAAACAATAATCAATTTTGCCCAACTTAAATTATTATTCTCCCAGGTAATGCGGATAGTTTGGGGGAGAAATATCAACCAAGGCCATGTCCACTTGGCGATTTCTAAAAGATAATACCAAGGTGCTTGAAAACTGCCATTAGTAATAGTTTGGATATGGTTTAAAGATGTATTCACATCAATATTGAAGGGATAGCCATAGTGCCATACTTGAAATCCGTACCAACAGCATACAGGTAGACAACCGATGAAAATACCTGTCCAGAAATAATAACTTGTGAGTAGTCTAGGTGTATCCCAATAAAGAAAGACTAAAACAACTGCACCTAAATAAACACCCATCACGCCTTGGGTTAGACAAATTAACCCGAAACTAATGCCTACACCTAAGCAGTAACGCAAATCCCGGCGCGATCGCAAGACAAACCACATCATCAAAATCAAAAAACTGGCAACTGCCCCATCTAACACGGCTAACCTGCCATAACGCACCACTGGCAGCATTGTTAGATAAATTAAGGAACTATAAATAGCTGCCCAACGGTGTCGAAATATCTCTCTCCCCATGCAATACAACAAAGGTACAGAAGTTGCCATCAAAATTGCACTAGGTAGACGAGTTGTCCATTCATTAACACCACCCAGAGCATAAGCCCCAGCAATTAACCAGTGCATCAGCGGTGGTGTGTTGTGATATGGTTCACCGCCCAAAGTGGGGTAAAGCCAGCGCATTGAATCTGCTGGAGCTTGCCAAATTTCCCGCGCTACCCTGGCTACAGTTGCCTCATCCCCATCTTGTAAGGGCAAACCGCCAAGATTGATGCTAAATAAGATCACCGCTGCCAATAACAAGAGGATTAACCATAGCCAATCAATCTTTTTTTCAACCACACGGTGCTGTTTTTCTAGATGAGTCCAAATAAAGCTTCCTTCTTGCATATTCTATGCGAATCTTATAATTGTTAGGTTTAATCACATGGAGATCAAAGCGAATCTCCTATGTTGCCATCCGGGAACAATCTATTTTTAAAAGCAATGGCTAGATCCCAAATTAGCTCAGTTTCTCAGGAACAGAGATAATTTTTTGGCGAAGATTTTCTGATTAATTTTTTTCAGGAAGTTTACAGGCATCTTTCCGATTAAATGATATAAATACTACCATTAGCATTTGCTCAATTACCCTGAAGGAAAATGTCAATGAACCTACCTTTTATTTTAGATGTGGCACTGGGTTTAATTTTTATTTACTTAATTTTAAGTTTACTGGCTTCAGAAATTCAAGAACTATTGACAACTGTACTGCAATGGCGGGCTGAACACTTGAGAAGATCAATTGAAATTCTTTTAGCTGGTGATGCTCAAAACTCAGAAAAACCGGAAGTAATTCAACTAGTTAATAAAATTTATGGCAATCCTTTAATTCAAAGTATTAATCAAGAGGCTAAAGGTTTATTAGCAACTTTACCTCGGCAAGCAACTTGGGCAATTGGCTCATTCTTTAGTCTATTCAGAAAGTCTACTTCTAGATTTAGAAAAGAAACTGTTTTTGGTGATCAAAAACGCAGTGCGCCTTCCTATATTGGTGGTGAAAATTTTGCTAATACTTTTATGGATACATTGCAACTACCAATTTTGGTCAGAAAATTGACTGAAATCAGACTAGATCAATTCAAAAATGAACGTTTAGATGATGTCAGACAAATTTTAATTCAGTTGCAAATTTACATTAATAATCAAGAATTATCTAGTGAATTTGCTACTGATATAGCCACAGATTATAAACAGTTAGAATTAGAGTATAACCGCATTACTGATGAGTTCAATAAAGATAAATATGATATCTACATGGCGATAAATAGGATGAGAGATAGCCTAGATAAATATATAGGAAGTTTTGCAGCAAGTATAGCCAATCATGAAGATATTTTAGATAAACCTTTGCGGGAACTAAAATTCGTCAGACAAGATATTTTTGAAGATGCAGAAAAAGCCATAGTGCTAGGAGGATTAAAACCTAATATCAATGAAATTGTCAAATCTATTAAAAAAGGTAGTGATATTCATGGTGAAGTTATAGCAGCTATTCAAGATAAAGATAGTGAAACCTATAAAAAAGTTCAAGAACTAATTGATATTCTGCCAGATTCTGTTGTTGATAGTATTGAAACTATGGCAAAACGCGCCCAAATGAGAGCTAAAAGCACGGAAGAAGGGATTATTCTTTTACGGAAAGAAATTGAAAATAGTTTTGATAGTTCTATGGAAAGAGCCGGTGGTGTTTACAAACGTAATGCTAAGGGAGTAGCAATTATCATTGGCATAACTTTAGCTATTACAGCCAATGCCGATACTTTTCATATCATTAATCGCTTATCTAAGGATTCTTTATTACGAGAAATAATTATTAACAAGGCTGTACAAGTAGTACCACAAGGATCTAATGCTTCAGATATGAGTAAAGTAGATCCTAACGAGATTTTAAAAGAAGTTGAATTACCAATTGGTTGGACAAGTGCTAACGTACAACAGCAAATTAACGGCACAAAATATAGAATTAATGGGTTACCTATTTTCAGTGTTTTGAGTATGATTGCTGGTTGGCTTGTGAGTGGTATTGCTATTGCTATGGGTGCGCCTTTTTGGTTTGATTTACTGGGTAAAGTCATGAATGTGCGGAATGCAGGTAAAAAAGGCAAACAAGCTCCTAGAAATCAAGATGAATAATTCAGATCCCCGACTTCTTAGAGAAATCGGGGATCTGGTGTTATCGTTTCGTTTTCCCAAATCTTCATAAATTTTATCTACTTCCCAACCCCAGTCATTTTGGTTGGGAACAGTATCTAGTAATGGATCAGTATAAATATAAACAATTATTTTCATGGGGAGAAATAAGGGAGAATTGGATCTTTTCCTCAATTATTAATTGCAAAAGCTTGATTAATCTCCCAATTATGAAATACTGATGACATTTTTTCAGGTGTTTTATAGACTGTGAGTCTGCAAACTGATATTGAAAAATATAAGAACAAAAGATAGCTCTGTAATTTATGATAATATGAATTCCCTTCCGGTTGACATAGTTGAATCACTGGATATTCAAACTCCCAATCTTGACTCTTTACTAACTAAACAGTTTCCTCAGCAATTTGCTAAAAAAGATATTCGTACCAGTTTACAAGCTTCTACCATAGATGCCGTTTTTGCATCTATTTTTGGTCTGAGTACCGGGGGAATTTTAGTCAGTAATTTGTTAGTCGAGTTGGGTGCTACTCCAGTGATCTTTGGAATGCTATCCTCAATTCCCATGCTGGTAAATTTTATTCAACCTGTGGGTGCTTACATTTCTGAACAAACTACCAGTAGATTTCAATATTCTCTATTAACCTTTGGAACTTCTCGGTTATTGTGGTTAATTCTGGTAATTGGCATTTTTGCTAACAATTCCAGTTTACTAGATTCTCAACAATTGGTAGTATTAACACTGTCAATTGTTCTTTTTAGTCATCTTCTCGGAGGATTAGGAAGTGCATCTTGGCTAAGTTGGTTAGCAATTATTGTTCCCCGCAGGTTACGAGGGAGATATTTTGGTATTCGGAATAGTGCTTGTAATCTGACGAATTTAATATGTGTACCTTTAGCGGGATTAGTAATATCAAATTGGCATGGTGGAACTATCCAAGGTTATGGATTAGTTCTATCTTTAGGAACTATTTGTGGAATTATTAGTTTGTGTTGTCAATATTTTCAAGCAGACGTAAATCCGCAATTACAAAATCAGCATAGTTTGAATTTTTGTGAAAATCCTCCTCAAGATATTTGCAAAGAAGAAATTAATTGGACTACTATTATCGGGCAGAACTCTAAATTTTTACTATTTCTGCTTTATTTCAGTATCTGGATGTTGGCTGTGCATTTGAGCGCACCTTTTTTCAACTTCTATTTATTAGATACTTTAGATTTAGATGTGACTTTAGTAACTATTTATAGCAGTCTTCAGACCGGGGCAAATCTGTTAGTGTTGATTATATGGGGGAAATTAGCCGATAGAATCGGTAATCGTCCTATTCTTATCTGTGTGGGTATTTTAGTCGCAATTACGCCATTATTATGGTTAGGAATTGGTCATCATCAACTTGATTTTTGGTTATGGTTGCCGCTTTTACATATTTTCACTGGCATCACTTGGGCAGGAGTTGATTTATGTAGCACTAATATGTATTTAGGAATTGCCCCCGTGAGAAATAAATCTATCTATTTTGCCATTGTTGCGGCTGTCGGGGGCGTGAGTGGAGCTTTAGGGACAACTATCGGCGGTTTTATTGCCCAAAATCAGGAATTTGGCGGTTTATTAGGCTTATTTGCGCTATCTAGCGTATGCAGACTACTAGGGCTAATTCCCCTAATTTTTGTCCAAGAACCGGGTAAGTAGAAGGAGTCAGTTGTCCGTTGTTAGTTGTCAGTTGTTAGTAGGGGCGAAGCATTTGGAAGATAAATTATCGGTCATTGCCAAAAATAGTTAGTTGTTAGTAGGGGCGAAGCATTTGGAAGATAAATTATCAGTCATTGCCAAAAATAGTTCTCCAAATGCTTCGCCCGTACAGTTGTTAGTTGTTAGTTGTCAGTTGTCCGTTGTCAGTTGTTGAAGGAAGAAGGAAGAAGGAAATTTCTTCCCTCATTTCCGTTTTTTATTCAACAGTAGCGGAACTTAATTTCATTGTTTCCCACAAAACCATACTTGGTGTCGTTGTGGGGAGAGGTTGATGTAGCGCAATTAATTGTGTCAAAGTAGTTTTTAATTGGGTACGGGAGACGATATCATCAACAAATCCGTGTTTAAGTAAGTCCTCAGCGGTTTGAAAATCTTCAGGAAGTTTTTCTCTGAGAGTTTGTTCAATTACCCGTCTTCCCGCAAAACCAATAGTTGCTTTGGGTTCAGCGATGATAATATCACCCAACATGGCGAAACTAGCGGTAACACCTCCGGTAGTTGGGTTGGTTAAAACAGGAATATATAATAGTTTAGAATCTCGGTGACGTTGGAGGGCGGCGGAAATTTTCGCCATTTGCATTAAAGACAGCATTCCTTCCTGCATTCTCGCACCACCTGATGTGCAAATAATGACGACAGGATAACGCCGTTGGGTGGCTTGTTCAATCATGCGGGTGAGTTTTTCCCCGACAACAGAACCCATGCTTCCACCCATAAACCGGAAATCCATGACTCCTAAAGCTATGGGTAAGCTGTTAATTTGTCCTAACCCAGTTTTGACAGCATCTACAAGTCCTAGTTTTTCTTGTGTTTCTCGTAAGCGATCGCTATATAGTTTACGATCACGGAATTGTAAGGGATCAGTGGGGCGTAAATGCTCATCCAATGGATTCCAGGTATTAGCATCAATTAATTGGCGAATTCGTTCATCACTATCAACGCGATTATGATGACCACAATCAACGCAAACCATTTGATTAGCTTTTAAATCTTTTGTATAGCTAAGAACACCACATTTAGGGCATTTATGCCATAAACCATCAGCAATTTCCCGTTCTTGGCGTTCTGAATTGGGACTTCCTGATTTACGCCGATTTGCGAACCAATCAAATAGAGACTTTAAACCGCGTGATTCTTCGTTGTTTGCCATTTTTATCTTATGTAATTAGGTGTGAGGACAAAATCAGAACTATGATTTAGATGATTAAATGTCTTAACTATGATTTGTGTGACTGTTTTGATTTGGATGATTAGTTAATCATAAAAATCACAAAAATCATAAAAATCATAAAAATCATAGTTTAGACATATTTAAATCTCAATGGGGTAATCACAGCTACAGTCAGGTGCGAT
>NZ_LJOQ01000058.1:0-15123 GCF_001672255.1 Anabaena sp. AL09 | reverse complement strand
ATTTTGATTTGGATGATTAGTTAATCACAAAAATCACAAAAATCATAAAAATCATAAAAATCATAGTTTAGACATATTTAAATCTCAATGGTGTAATCACAGCTACAGTCAGGTGCGATACAGGTTTAAGTGGATAAAACCATAAGCATGAAACAAAAAAAAGATTTAAAAAATGATATTAAGATCCAGGCAAAAATAATCTCATATATGGGGACAAAATAGCTTCACCGCAAAAAACAGTGATTACCGCACCTAACGCTAGGAAGGGTCCAAAAGGCATTTTTTGTCCCATTTGGTGACGAGAGAGGATAATTGCACCACCACCGACGAATACTCCCAAAATGCAGGAGATAAAAACCGCTAGTAGTAAATAACGCCATCCTAACCATGCTCCCATCATAGCAGCTAATTTAGCGTCACCTGCACCCATAACCGTTTTGCCAAAAGCCATAGAACCTAAAAGGGCGATCGCATCAAACAGCCATAAACCCAGAACTGCACCGGCTATTCCGGTTATTAAGCGTTTTGATAATCCCACCGCAGTCGGTTCTGATAACCAACCAACAGCCATTTGAAAGACTATTCCTAAAATTAAACCCGATTTAGTTAAGGGGTTAGGTAAGGTCATTGTATCTAAATCTATGAGAGATAAAGCCAATAACCAACTACAAAAAGCCCAATATCCCAGGGTGAAAATTGAAAATTGAAAAACCCAAAATACTATTAAAAATATTATCCCTGTTAATGCCTCCACTAATGGATAACGGCGAGAAATCTGAGTTTGGCAATAACGACACCGCCCTTTTAACCATAACCAACCGAAAACCGGGACATTATCATAAGCCTTCAACCTATTTAAGCACTTGGGACAGCGAGAAGGTGGCCACAACACTGATAAGCCAGCGGGTAGCCGATAAACCACAACATTAATAAAACTGCCCAAAGATGCACCCAAAACAAAGACAATGATACTGGCTGAAATATTCATTAAAATGTCCATATTATTACTTGTCAGTTGTCAGTTGACTAATACATATAGGACTCAATTTGATTCAACGGCACAAAACATTCCTGTGGTAATAACACTGGGTACTTAGTAAAAATCACTTTACCCCGATGAGTTACCCGACTAATTGCTACCCCTGTAGCTTTTCCTACTATTTCTGGATGGACTTCACAGTAGGTATAGTAGATGTGACTAGCTGCTCTAATTACAGTAGGATCAATCAAAGAAGGATGCTTTTTGGAGTGGGTAAAGTTTGCCTGTTCTTGTTGTAAAGCGTACACAATTGGCTTTTATATGAGATTTACAGATTTGCTTTTAGTGTATCTGAAAGTTTTCACAATAAATAGTAAAACTTCCAGATTTACACTTTAACGTGATTTTAATTGCAGAATTTCCATTAGTGCTGCGCCCATAGCTCGACAACCGACAAGTTTCATTCCTGGGGACATAATATCTCCTGTGCGATAACCTTGTTCTAAAACTTGTAACACGCTATTTTCAATTAAGTCTGCTGCTGCTGCTTGGTCTAAAGCATAACGCAACATCATGGCGGCGCTTAAAACCTGTGCTAAGGGGTTGGCTTGATCAAGTCCTGCAATATCCGGGGCTGAACCATGAACTGGTTCATAGACACCGGGACCATCAGCCCCCAAACTAGCAGAAGGTAACATTCCTATACTACCTGTGAGCATTGCCGCAGCATCAGAGAGAATATCACCAAATAAGTTCCCTGTAACAATTGTATCAAATTGTTTGGGAGCGCGGACTAATTGCATGGCGGCATTATCTACATACAAGTGAGATAACTCAACATCAGTATATTCTGAGGAAAGTTGTGTAATTTTTTCCCGCCATAATTGAGATACTTCTAACACATTGGCTTTATCCACTGAACAGAGTTTACCACCTCGTTTCCGCGCTGTTTCAAAAGCTACGCGGCCAATGCGTTCAATTTCTGATTCTGTGTAAACCATCGTATTTACACCGCGTTTTTCTCCGGTTTCTGTTGTAAAAATGCCTTTGGGTTTACCAAAATAAATCCCGCCGGTGAGTTCCCGCACCACCATGATATCTACTCCTTCTACAACCTCTCGTTTCAAGGTGGAAGCGTCAATTAACTGGGGGAGAATTTTCGCAGGACGTAAATTAGCAAATAGTTGTAAACCAGCCCGCAACCCCAATAAACCTGCTTCTGGGCGTAAATTTGAGGGGAGAGAATCCCATTTGTAACCACCAATAGCAGCGAGTAAGACAGCATCGCTATTGCGGCACATATCTAAGGTAACAGCGGGTAGTGGTTCGCCGGTTTCGTCAATAGCAGCACCACCAATTAAAGCTGTGGAAAATTCAAAGGAAAAATCAAAGCTTTTACCGACAAATTTCAGCACGTCCACTGCTACGGACATAATTTCGGGACCAATGCCATCTCCAGGTAGTAGGGTAATGCGGTAGTTTTGAGTCATAGTCAGGTTTTACTGGGTAAATGTTTGCAGATAAAATATCATACCTAGCAATTGTGCCAAATGGGTGATTGGTAATTGATAATTGCCCTAAATTCCATCAATTTCAATTACCTTTTGTCGAGATGTTGTCCCAGATTTAATTCTGATAGAGGATTTAGCAACATCAAATTTTTTGGCTAGTAGTTTAATTAACTCTTCATTAGCTTTACCATCTACTGGTGGTGATTTAAGATGTACAGTTAAACTACCATCTGCTAATTCTTCAATCTTTTGCTGTTGAGAATTTGGTTTAACTTTTACTCTTTTTTGCATTATGTATTTTTTGGATTTTTTATAACCACAGAGAACACATAGAAAAGAGCTAAAAAAGATTTTTTCACAAATTTCTACTTGCCCTATTCCCTATTCTCTGCTATAAATTTTATCCAATACCCAACATTCTATTTACTTGTGGTAATGCTAAAGGTTTTCGTTCGATATTTTGGAAACATTCGATTTTTTTAAGTTGTATATAGGCATTTTTGAAATTACTGATATTTAATAAAACAATATCTTGATAAACTGCATCTTGGGGACTTTTTATCTCTATTACCAAGTCCTGTAATTGATTTTGGCTAATAGCTAAATTCAGATATTTCAAAAATACTTCTCTTTTTTTAGAACGGACAGTGACTAAATACCAATTATTAGTGCTTTGTTCTGATGAGTTTGAATCTATAGTTTCGATTGGTGGCATGATTGACGGTGTAATTTTCTGGAATTTATTTAAAGAGCAATTTCTGGACTGTGATTTTTGTGATTTCTGTGATTTCTGTGATTTGTTTGACTAATTAATCATCTAAATCAAACCAATCACACAAATCATACTTCTGACTTATTTAGCCAATATTTATAAGCTGCATAAGCTAATGTGACTACTCCAGTAATAATAGCAGATTCATCAACTTCAAATTGGGGATGATGCAAGGGATGATTAATCATTCTCTCCTCATAGCCTACACCTAAACGAAACATTGAGCCAGGGGCGTGTTCTAAATAAACAGAAAAATCTTCTGCACCTAATGATGGTTCTGGTAAAATTTGGACACGATCATTACTCCAAGCTTCTTCTGCGGAGGATTGTAATAGTTGTGTTAAGGCATTATCATTTTGGACACTGGGTACACCTTGATGATAATTAACTTGATATTTTGCATTGTAAGAATTACAAACATTAGCCACTATGTTTTCAATCCACTGTGGTAGTTTATCACGGGTTTCTGGGTGAAGCGATCGCACTGTTCCTAATAACTGTACTTTATCAGCAATTACATTTGGCGCTCTTCCACCATTAATTTGGCCAATACTCAATACTACGGGACGCAAAGGATTCTGAGTTCGACTAATCGCCTGTTGTAATGATGTAATCACTTGCGCTGCAATCCAAATTGCATCTATGGCTTCATGGGGACGCGCACCATGTCCAGATTCACCAATAATAATAATTTCTAAGTTGTCTGCGGCGGCTGTTAATGCACCGTAACGGATACCAACTGAACCAGCAGGAATGGAAGGAAAAACGTGTAACCCTAAAATAGCCGCAACATTATTCATCACTCCATCTTGTACCATCCAATTTGCACCTTGAGCAATTTCCTCAGCAGGTTGAAATAAAAACCGCACCTTACCACCCAATTCAGGGGCAATTTGGGAAAGTACCATTGCTGTCCCCAAACCTACTGTAGTATGAATATCATGGCCACAAGCGTGCATGACTCCTTCAATTCGAGAAGCATATTCTAAACTTGTGCGTTCTTGAATGGGTAAAGCATCCATATCAGTGCGAATTGCCAATATCCTATCACTAGGTTGAGTTCCTTGTAATTCACCAATGACACCTGTTTTACCTATTCCCTCTTCTACGTGCAAGCCATTGGCAGATAACACACCTGCAACAAAAGCAGCGGTTTGATATTCTTGCCCACTAAGTTCTGGGTGTGCATGAATATGGCGACGGATTTCGACTAAGCGGGGTGCTATATTTGTTGTTAAGTCTTTAAGTCGGTTCAGCATAGCAATAATTTTAATTCATTCACCTTGTATTTCATTCTAGAAATTTCACAGCTTTAACTGCTACCCGCATTCTGACCAATTTTATCGGCTTACCTGCTCATTTTTCAGCATCCAGGAATACATATAAACTAATCACGATAGAATTGATGCGGTACTTGACAAGTCCAATCGTAATATCGTATTTACAACTCAGATTCAAATAGCGAGAATTTAATTATCAATCTTCAAAAATACCATCAAAACTATTTTCATCATGCTTACCAGATTTTCTCTATAACAACATCTTCAACTGTAAGATATGAAAAATCTATCCCCATTATTTCGGAAGCTTTATATAAACTAATTAACCGCGATGTTAAAGCACCAATTACAAATATAAATCTTTCTTTCTGTTCTATACTTTGGAATAATTGCAATTGAGAAGCAATTTCTTGAAAGGTAGTTTGGTGATTGATTTATTTGATACTTATAAATGGATTAAGCCTGCTTTTATAAGAATACCAATTGCTGGAGTAATAAGCAATTATATTTACTCATCTATTTCCATCTCATATTTATTTTAACAATTTTTCAATTTACTCATCTTTAAAACCGACAAATTAATCAAATTTGCGCCTTTGCTTCTTTGCGCCTCTGCGCGAAATAGAATGTACTTCATTAAATAAAATAGATGAAGTGCGTCCAGTAGACTTAGTATCAGCCAAAGCCAACTTAGATCAAACTTATGTTAAATCTCCCCAGAATGGTGTAATTTTTAACATTTATATTCGTGCAGGTGAAGTAGTATCCAATGACGGCATTGTCGAACTTGGGCAAATAAATCAGATGTACGCAATAGTTGAAGTTTACCAAAGTGATGTGAGTAAAATTCTCAAAATTACTCTTCTGTGCCTCTGCGTCTCTGCGTGCAAAAAAAATCCTGAAAACCTCAATCAAATATGCAAACTCTTAACTCTCCCAAACCTGTAATCTCCATCCAAAACCTCGATCATTATTTTGGAAATGGACAACTGCGAAAACAAGTTTTATTTAATATCAACCTCACCATTAATACAGGTGAAATTGTGATTATGACAGGTCCATCTGGCTCAGGTAAAACCACATTATTAACCTTAGCTGGTGGATTGCGTTCGGCTCAATTTGGCAGTTTGCAGATATTAGGCAACGAACTCTGTAAAGCCAATGCAAAACAATTAACCCAAGCGCGACGGACTAACGGTTATATCTTTCAAGCTCATAATTTACATGGTAGCTTAACAGCAATTCAAAATGTAAGAATGGGTTTAGAATTACATCCGAAAATGTCTGGAAAAGAAATGTTAATCCAATCACAAAAAATGCTAGAACAGGTAGGATTAGGAAATCGGCTTAATTATTATCCAGATAACTTATCAGGGGGACAAAAACAACGAATTGCGATCGCTCGTGCATTGGTAAGTCAACCAAAAATAGTTCTAGCAGATGAACCTACCGCCGCACTTGATAAACAATCGGGACGAGATGTGGTAGAATTGATGCAGAAATTAGCAAAAGAGCATGGTTGTACAATTTTGCTTGTTACCCACGATAACCGCATTTTAGATATTGCTGACCGAATTGTTTACATGGAAGATGGCCATCTTGTCCGAGAAAAAAGTGATTCTTTGCAAGATGTAGTTGGTTAAAATATTGTTAATACCGTTTTCTCTAATTTATAAATTCTGTAAGAGGGTTAATCTACAATGACTTGGGAATTTTGGATTGATAGGGGTGGTACATTTACTGATATTGTCGCCAAATGCCCCGACGGTAAATTACAAATTCACAAACTATTATCCGAAAATCCCGAACGTTACACCGATGCAGCAATACAGGGAATTCGGGAACTTTTAGGCATTTCAGATCATGAAACTATTCCTTCAGAGGAAATCACAATTGTCAAAATGGGAACAACAGTAGCTACAAATGCCCTACTGGAAAAAAAAGGGGATAGAACTGTTTTACTCATCACCAAAGGCTTTCGAGATGCTTTAAAAATCGCCTATCAAAACCGTCCCGATATTTTTGCCCGGCAGATTATTCTACCAGAAATGTTATATGAACAAGTAATTGAAGTAGAAGAACGTTACAACGCCCAAGGTGATGTATTAATTAATTTAAATTTAGATGCCATTCGTCCTCAACTGCAAACAGCTTATAATAGTGGGATTCATTCCTGTGCAATTGTTTTTATGCACGGTTATCGCTACACCAACCATGAAAAACAGGTTGCTAACCTCGCTAAAAACATTGGCTTTACTCAAGTTTCCGTATCTCACGAAATTACCCCCTTAATGAAATTAGTCAGTCGTGGTGATACAACGGTAGTTGATGCTTATTTGTCGCCGATTTTACGAAGATATGTGAATCAGGTAGCGAGTCAGTTAGGAAAAAACGTTACTCTCCAGTTTATGCAATCTCATGGAGGCTTAACTGACGCAGAAACTTTTCTTGGTAAAGATAGTATCTTGTCCGGTCCGGCGGGGGGAATCGTTGGTGCAGTCCAAACTAGTCTGATGGCAGGATTTCATAAAATTATCAGTTTTGATATGGGTGGTACATCTACGGATGTTGCTCATTACAATGGTGAATATGAACGTACCTTAGAAACAGAAGTGGCTGGAGTTAGGTTACGAACTCCAATGATGGCTATTCATACCGTTGCAGCGGGTGGCGGTTCAATTTTACATTTTGATGGTTCTCGTTATCGCGTTGGACCAGAATCAGCCGGTGCAAATCCCGGTCCTGCTTCCTACTCCAAAGGCGGACCCCTAACGGTGACAGACTGTAATGTCATGGTAGGTAAGTTGCAACCTGCTTTTTTCCCTCAAGTATTTGGAGCAAATGCTGACAAATTATTGAATGTGGAAATTGTCAAGAGTAAATTTGCGGAATTGGTAGAAGAAATTGGTGATAATCGCACAGCGGAACAAGTAGCAACGGGTTTTCTTACCATTGCCGTTGATAAAATGGCCAATGCGATTAAAAAAATCTCCATCCAACGTGGTTATGATGTATCTGAGTATACTTTATGTTGTTTTGGTGGTGCAGGTGGACAACACGCTTGTTTAATTGCTGACGCTTTGGGAATGAAACAGGTATTTATTCATCCCTATTCTGGAGTTTTATCTGCTTATGGTATGGGTTTGGCAGATGTTAGGGTGTTAAAAGAAAAAGCTATTGAAGCGGTTTTAGAATTAGGGATATTGTCAAATTTAAAAGTAGTATTTACAGAATTAGCAGCAGAGGGAAAAAAAGAATTAAACCTTCAAGATCCTGGTAACACAGAGATTCAACTGTATGAAAAGCTGCATTTAAGATATGAAGGAACAGATGCGGCTTTGGTTGTAAATTTTGCCGATTTAGCAGCAATGCAGAATCAGTTTGCAGAGTTACATCGTCAGCGTTACGGCTTTATTGCCGAGGAAAAACCCTTGATTGTGGAAGCGGTGACGGTGGAGTTAGTATTACATCATCAGTCCCCACCTATACCTGTAATTTCTCGGATAAATGATAATTTACCGATTGCAGATACAACCGTACAGATGTTTACTGCTGGGAAATGGTGGGATACCCCAGTTTATCGTCGGGAGAATTTACAACCGGGAGACTGTATTTCTGGACCGGCAATTATTGTAGAAGCGACGGGTACAAATATTATTGAACCCCATTGGAAAGCGGAATTAACTAATATTCAGAATTTGGTTTTGTCAGTTGTTAGTAGTCAGTTATCAGTGGAAAATACAAATGAGAAAATTGAAAATCCTGATGCTGTCATGTTGGAAATTTTCAATAATTTGTTTCGGGCAATTGCTGAACAAATGGGAATAACATTACAAAATACCAGTTCTTCTGTGAATATCAAAGAAAGGCTCGATTTTTCCTGTGCAATTTTCGATAACCATGGACAATTGGTCGCAAATGCCCCGCATATTCCTGTACATTTAGGTTCCATGAGTGAAAGTATTCAGGCTTTAATTTCCACTCATAAAAATAATATTCAACCTGGTGATGTTTTCGCTGCTAATAATCCCTACAATGGGGGAACTCATCTTCCAGATATTACAGTTATTACTCCGATATTTCTTAATTCTCATCTTCCTATTTTTTATGTAGCTTCACGGGGACATCATGCAGATATTGGGGGAATAACTCCCGGTTCTATGCCACCTTATAGTACAAGTGTCACAGAAGAAGGGATTTTATTAGATAATTTTCAATTAGTTAATTCTGGGGTTTTCTGCGAACAGGAATTAATTAATTTACTCAGCAGTGAACCTTACCCAGCGAGGAATATTCCTCAAAATATCGCCGATTTGAAAGCGCAAATTGCAGCGAATGAACTGGGAGTTAAAGAATTATTGAAAATGGTAGAACACTACAGCTTAGAAACTGTTCAAGCTTATATGGGTTTTGTCCAAGATAATGCCGAAGCATCAGTTCGTCGAGTAATTGAAGTTTTAAAAGATGGGAGTTTTAGTTATGCTTTGGATGATGGAAGTATGATCAAAGTTAAAATTACTATTGATAAAAAACTCAGAAATGCTAAAATAGACTTTACTGGGACTTCACCGCAATTAAATAATAACTTTAACGCACCATCAGCAGTTTGTAAAGCAGCAGTTTTATATGTTTTCCGCACTTTGGTAAATGATGATATTCCTTTAAATGCAGGATGTATGAAACCGTTGGA
Organism: Anabaena sp. AL09; assembly: GCF_001672255.1. Classification (NCBI taxonomy): domain Bacteria; kingdom Bacillati; phylum Cyanobacteriota; class Cyanophyceae; order Nostocales; family Nostocaceae; genus Anabaena; species Anabaena sp. AL09. The sequence continues at coordinate 5,891 of NZ_LJOQ01000058.1, read as the reverse complement.
AGTGATTATTCCTCAAGGTTGTATGTTAAATCCCCATTATCCGGCTGCGGTAGTTGCGGGAAATGTGGAAACTTCCCAAGCAATTACAGATGCTTTATATGGGGCTTTGGGTGTGTTAGCTGCTTCCCAAGGAACGATGAATAATTTTACTTTTGGTAATACGAAATATCAATATTATGAAACTATCTGTGGTGGTTCTGGTGCGGGTGAAGATTTCAATGGAACAGACGCAGTTCATACCCACATGACTAATTCTAGATTAACAGATCCTGAAGTTTTAGAATGGCGGTTTCCGGTAATTTTAGAAAGTTTTACAATTCGTGAAAATAGCGGAGGAAAAGGTAAATATCACGGTGGAAATGGTGTAATTCGACGGTTGCGGTTTTTGGAAAATATGACAGCGGGAATTTTAGCAAATCATCGGGTTATTCCCCCTTTTGGTTTATGTGGTGGGAAAGCAGGTATGATAGGTAAAAATTATGTAGAAAGAAATAATGGAACTGTGAAAAAATTAGGAAGTAAAGCTGTGGTAGAAATGAATCCTGGAGATATATTTGTCATTGAAACTCCAGGAGGTGGTGGTTATGGGGAGATATAAAATATCCCCAACTTCTTAAATAAATATATGATATATAATCTAATTCTAAAATAGAAGTTGGGTATCTGCTCACTAATTAACTATTAAATTTCTATTCAGTGTAAAGAAATGTAAAATCGCTGAAAACTTCTTCACCCTTGCCTTTTGCCTTGCTATAACGACAATTTTTAACGCCAACCTACTTATTCATTATGTTATCAGTCCAAGATGCCGAAACTATTATTTTCAATGCTGTCCAACCTTTAAATCAACAACATGATATTGAAATTGTGGATTTATTAACAGCATTTCATCGCATTTTAGCAACTCCTGTCATTAGTTCTTTAGATTTTCCTCATTGGGATAATTCCGCAATGGATGGTTTTGCTGTACGTTATGAAGATGTGCAAAATTCAAATCCTGAAAATCCTACCATATTGGAAGTTGTCGAAGAGATTCCCGCAGGATATCAACCCCAAATTACTATTAAACCAGGACAAGCAGCCAGGATTTTCACTGGTGCAATCATCCCAAAAGGTGCGGATACTGTAGTTATGCAGGAAAAAACTAAATTGCAGGAAAACCAAGTTTTTATCTTAGCTACACCGCAACCCCAAGAATTTATTAGACACCAAGGAGACTTTTACCAAGCCGGAAAAGAACTTTTACCAGCAGGAATTCCCCTGAATGCAGCAGAAATTGCTATTTTAGCCGCAGCACAATTATCTACAATCAGTGTTTTCCGTCGTCCACGAGTGGCAATTTTTTCTAGCGGTGATGAGTTAGTAACACCAGAACAAACCCTAAAACCTGGACAAATAGTAGATTCTAACCAATATGCTTTAGCCGCTTTAGTCAAAGAATCAGGTGCAGAAGTGTTAACATTAGGAATTGTTAAAGATAATCCAACTGCATTAACAGAGACTATAAATCATGCCATTAATAATGCTGATATAGTTCTTTCATCTGGAGGAGTTTCCGTCGGTGATTATGATTATATTGATAATATATTAGCATCTTTGGGGGCAAAAATCCATTTTCGCGCCGTGCAAATGCGTCCAGGAAAACCTTTAACATTTGCCACATTTCCCAATTCCCTTTATTTTGGTTTACCAGGAAACCCTGTTTCTGCTTTGGTGACATTTTGGAGATTTGTGCAACCGACAATTAAAAAACTTTCAGGAATTAATCAAGGTTGGGAAGCGAAATTTTTAAAAGTAAAATCCCATTCCGAATTAAAATCTAACGGAAAAATGGAAACTTATATTTGGGGTAATTTAAATTTAAATGATGGTATTTATGGATTTCAGCAAACAGGTGGTAATTTGAATTCTGGGAACTTAATTAATTTATCCCAAACAAATGCTTTAGCTATTTTACCAGTGGGAAAAACTTTAGTTTCACCAGGAGAAGAAACCTTAGTTTTACAAATAAGATAAAAGACAATTAACTCTCTGAGACTCTGCGCCTCTGCGTGCAAGAATAGATTAATTTCATAACCATTATCTTAGGTGTTAGTAACTTGTCTTTTATCAAGCAGAGGAGAATCTATGTCTAAAAGCCAATTTTCATCAACCAATTCCATATTCTCATTATAGATAAGAACTAACTCACCTATATTTTGAATAATTGGACTTCCGAATGGGTAAGATTTATCATGGGGATCATGAGGGATCATTTTAGCATAAATAGTAGTAGTACCAATAAGAGAAAATTTGAGTTTTAGAAAACGTTTATCTTGGGTAACACCTACAAAACTACTAACTAATTCTGCTTCTATGGTGTGAGGTAAGCTAATTGAGTCATAATATTCATCCTGTTCATCCCAATAACCATTGATTGTATAACAGCAGCGTTGAAGGTGTTTTTGAACAAGAGAATTAGTATCTAAATTTTCCAATATCTCAGTTAAATCTTGCCAGACTTGGTGATTTTTCAATTGAAGTGTAGTCATAATCTATTCTGGATTAATGTTGTGTTACAAAACCAGGAAAATGTAATATACCATTAACATATTTGGCGTGAAACCGTCTATCACCACCGTTACCTAACACTTTAGACTTTAAATTATATCCTTTTTCTTGAGAATCAACAAGCCCACTACTACCTTGTGGGTGTACTAACCCTTTCGCAATTGCCTTTAAATGCTTTCCTTTACTATCATATCTTATACCTAATTTTATTTGTTCGTCGCTAAATGAAACTTGCAAATCATAAGTCGAAGAATATACAACGTCAGGTTGAATATCTTGCCAATTATTGGGTAATGGTAAAACTTCCATGATATCTAACGGTTTAACGGCTCTACTGATGCCTTAAATGATATTTTGGCATTTCTCTTAAAATCAGCGCAGGACGATTTTTGATTTCTCCATTGGCTTGGGGAATAGGGGTTAATATAATATTACCTTCTTTCATAATTATTGTTATATTCTTTAATTGATTCTAGGGTATATTCTGGTTCATTATCTTCATAACATAGATTCAGATTTTTTAAAGAAAAATATTCCCAATTATCCTGATTTTCCGGATCGTTATCTACAATAATAGGAGTAATTAACACTTTTGTTCCTTCGGGAATAGATAAAGAATCAATTAATTCTATTTTGCCATTTTTAACAATTGCTAACTGTGATGATATCATAGCTATATTTACCATTTTTATAAATTTTAGCATCTTTAATGTTAACAAGAAACTAAAAAAGGGTAATTCCAGAAAAACCAGAATTACCCCTATTTTAGATATTTAACAAAAATTACGCAAAAGCAGCCATTTTCACATCGTTATTACCAAGGATTTCTTGTAATTCCTCAGCGTCAACGGTTTCCTTTTCAATCAGCATTTGAGCAATTTCATCTAAAACCTTGCGGTTATTGACTAAAACTTCTTTAGCTCGAATGTAAGCCGTATCAACTAACTTCCGCACTTCTTCATCAATAGCAGCAGCAGTTTCTTCCGAGAAATCGCGCTCAGACATAATATCTCGACCCAGGAACATATTTCCTTGTTGACGACCAAGGGCAACTGGACCCAAGCGATCGCTCATGCCAAACCGAGTTATCATTTGTTTAGCTACTCTGGCAACTTGCTGTAAATCGTTAGAAGCACCAGTTGTAACTTCCTCTTCACCAAAGATAATTTCTTCAGCGAGACGACCACCTAAAGCCACAGCCATTTGATTTTCCAAATAAGCACGGCTATATAAACCAGTGTCCATACGGTCTTCACTAGGGGTAAACCAAGTTAAACCACCAGCTTGACCACGGGGAATAATGCTAATCTTTTGCACAGGGTCATAGTCAGGCATTAAAGCCCCAACTAAAGCGTGACCTGCTTCATGGTATGCAACCAAAGTTTTGCGCTTTTCGCTCATTACCCGGTCTTTCTTTTCAGGACCCGCTAATACACGATCAATTGCATCATTAATTTCATCCATCGAAATTTCCGTTAAATTCCGACGGGCGGCTAAAATTGCCGCTTCGTTGAGTAAGTTAGATAAATCTGCACCGGTAAAACCAGGAGTCCGACGGGCAATTTTATCCAAGTCTACATCTTTAGATAAAGTTTTACCACGAGCATGAACTCGGAGAATTTCGCTTCTTCCAGCGTAGTCAGGACGGTCTACCACAACTTGACGGTCAAAACGACCGGGACGTAATAAAGCAGCATCTAATACATCAGGACGGTTGGTAGCAGCAATAATAATAATCCCAGTGTTACCTTCAAAGCCGTCCATTTCCGTCAACAATTGGTTGAGGGTTTGTTCCCGTTCGTCGTTACCACCACCTAAACCAGCACCCCGTTGACGACCTACCGCGTCAATTTCATCAATAAAGACGATACAAGGAGCGTTTGTTTTTGCTTGTTCAAATAAATCACGGACACGGGAAGCACCCACACCCACAAACATTTCCACAAATTCAGAACCGGAAATTGAGAAGAAAGGAACACCTGCTTCTCCAGCAACAGCCCGCGCAAGCAGGGTTTTACCAGTACCAGGAGGACCAACTAAAAGTACACCTTTAGGAATTTTTGCACCAATAGCGGTAAAGCGATCGGCATTTTTCAAAAAGTCTACAACTTCATTTAGTTCTAATTTAGCTTGGTCAATACCCGCAACGTCCCCAAATGTCACTTGAGTTTGGGGTTCCATTTGCACTCTGGCTTTAGATTTACCAAAGTTCATGGCTTGGCTACCTGGTCCACCTTGAGCGCGACGGAGAAGGAAAAATAGACCAACTAGCAGCAATACAGGGAAGAATAAGCTGCTGAGAGCTTTAAACCAAAATCCTTCGTCTGCTTGAGGTAATACGGCAATATCAACACCTTTATTTGTCAGAGTATTGATTAAATCTGGGTCGTTAACTAAGGTAACGATCTTTTTATTAGGATCATATTTGGGTGTTACCAAAGCTGTAGAACGGTCAGAACTCAAACTGACTCTCTCAACTCTGCCTTGTTTAACTTCTTGGATAAACTGGCTGTAGCGCCATGTTTCCCGGCTTTGGGGTTGTTTGTCAAAAAATGCTGTTCCTAGGGCAATAACAACTATAAAAAGGAGCGCGTACAGCCCCGTATTTCTCCATCTTTTATTATTCACTGATGTTGATTCTCCTGTACTGGTTTTAAGAGTTTAGCTCAATCTAATCTCGCTGCGACCGTCAAACGCCGCCTAAACGCTCAAAACAACTGCCAATCAAGGTGTCGAAATTGCGCTTACTTTTATGGTTTTCAGTGTTTTTAGAATCCATCACTAAGCCAAGACGCGGTACGCTCCACAACCTGCCATTACTGGCTATTTCTTGTCAATACTGCCATTAGGACTTAAACCTAACCGTTGTTTCATAGGAGCCGGAATTTCTCCGTACTAGGATGCTTTAACACGTAGATGTTTTTTGTTCTTACTCACAATTTAATTCTAACATACCACAGGGATTAAAATCCCTCGTGCCGCTTCCCTCTCAGGGAGCCAAGCCGCGCTCGTTTCCCGCTTACCGCGAGGTCTTATGATAATTATGTTAACTTATTTTAAGATATCTCAAAATAATCCTCCTGTCATGCTAAAAATTATCTCCCACCTCCTGCAATTCTAAAACATGAGAATGATAGGAGTTCTATTGTAGCGATTCTCAGCAGGAGTCAGGAGAAAAGAGGCAGGGGCAGGGAGCAGGGAAAATATTTATTGCCTATTGTCTATTGTCTATTGTCTATTGCCTCTTTCTTGACCACTGTACGGGCGAAGCATTTGGAGAACTATTTTTGGCAATGACCGATAATTTATCTTCCAAATGCTGACCACTGTACGGGCGAAGC
>NZ_LJOQ01000057.1:0-19972 GCF_001672255.1 Anabaena sp. AL09 | reverse complement strand
CTTATTAATTTAGATTAAACCCATGTACACCAATGGTTTTGGATATATTAAAAGGATGTTTGATCATAAGGGGAACGGTAGAACCGGTTTTATTGTCCCCGAACACTATGAACTCTATGGCACAGAGACTAGGATTGATAGCTCTGGAAATAGAATAGTTTCTCCAAACAATTGTCTATGGTTAACTAATTTAGACACTTTTAAACGACACGAAGGTATTACTCTCACAAAGAGATATTTTGGAAACGAAATTGAATATCCCCATTATGACAACTATGATGGTATTAATGTTAATAAAACACAAGACATACCATTAGACTACAAAGGATTTATGGGTGTACCTATAACATTTCTACATAAATTCAATCCCGATCAGTTTGAAATAATTAAATTTAGAAAAGGGAATGATGAAAAAGATTTGTCAATAAATGGAAAATGTCCATATTTTAGGATTCTAATCAAGAATAAACGAATATTGACTGAATTATCTAACAATAGAGGAATACCACAAGTGCGATAGCGAAGCGCTGCTGCAAGCAGTTCACTTGATCCTGTAGGGTGCGTTAATGAAATGTAACGCACCTTACAACTTCACCGTTAAACATCTTTGGGAAAAGCGATCTCGCTCAAAATCCATTGTCTTGTGCTTCCTTAACTGCGATTACTGCGATAGCGAAGCGCTGACTTGTCAGTTCGCTAATATTGAGTTAATGCGATAGCGAAGCGCTCCGTAGGAATCGGTCAATTTCCATTGTCTTGTGCTTCTTTAACTGCGATTAACTGCGATAGCGAAGCGCTGACTTGTCAGTTCGCTAATATTGGGGAAATGCGATTATGAGAGAGCAAGCAATGATGAATTTTCATCTTCATAAAATAATTTGATTGTGCTGAACTCCCGACGCAGTAAATTTTCAACTTGTAAGGTAGAACAGTTTCCCAGTCTCAGCCAGATGACTTTTGGAGGATTCCCCAACACTAAACTCAGATCGTGCATATCAGCATCTTTCGAGACAATCATCAAATCATTATCTTTTGCATAATTCCAAACTATCGGGTCTATTGTTGCTTTCATCCCTACATCCCGATAGCGAAGCGTGGCGTAAGCCATACATGAAGCGAGTCTGGAAAAATATCGCTCAAACGGGTGGATAATTTAGGGGATAAGTTTTCATCAAATAGTAATTTCATGCTGATAAAGTCGAAATCATTAGCCGACGTTCACGGTCAGCCGCATACGCAATACAAGCTTTTAAATCTTCTCGCGTTAGGTCGGGAAAATCATCAAGAATTTCTGCTTCGGTCATCTCAGAAGCCAGGTATTCAAGCACCTCATAAACTGTGATTCGCAAGCCACCTACACAAGGCTTACCACCGCGTTTATTGGGTTCGATTGTAATATAGTCTCTGTAATTCATAAGTATCAAGTGTATTTCTATTTTAGTGATTTTCTGAAAAAACTTGGGTTCTACCGTTCCCCTTATGATCAAACATCCTTTTAATATATCCAAAATTGAAAATATTAAAACCTCAAATCCAATCGGTGTAGGGGTTTCAGGGATATTTTACCGAAAATATCATAAAGGGAGCGGTAGAGCCAAAACTTGTAGTACAAGATAAACTAAATTATAGCACTATGTCGATATCGTCTTGCTTTGCAAATGACAGAATCTAATAGAGTTCTTTATAAAAATTAGGCTTTGATACCCTACCATTTGGGGTAACACTTGATAAAAACCTGGATATCGCCAAAAACAACTTTTTAAAATGAAAACAGACAGCATATTTTACAGATTATTTCAAGAAATACCTAGCATATTTTTTGAACTCATTGGTAACTCTCCCCAACTAGCAGAACTTTATCAATTTTCATCAGTTGAAGTCAAACAAACAGCCTTGAGAATAGATGGAGTTTTCTTACCTAACCAAAATACAGATAACCCGATTTACTTTTTAGAAGTACAATTTCAAATAGCTATGAATATATGTTAAAATTAAATTACCATAAATAGTGGAAAATTATTGCCATGGAAATTACTAAACTATCAACTCAAGGTCAAATTACCATTCCCCAAGTTTTAAGAGATCAGTATCATTGGCAGGATGGACAGGAATTAATAATAATTAATTTGGGTGATGGAATTTTATTAAAGCCTAAAAAAACTTTTCCAGAAACAAAATTAGATGATGCTGCTGGTTGTTTAAATTATCAAGGAAAAGCCAAAACAATTGAAGAGATGGAACAAGCGGTAGCACAAGGAATTGAAGAATTATGGAATCAATGATACGCAGTTCCTGGTTTGATAGGATTGGGTTTAACTAGAGAACAAATCGCACAGGTTTTAAATTTAAGTTTGGCAGAAATTAGCGAGATTATTCAACAACAGAATATCAACACAAAGGACAAATAAAAAGGATTTAATCAGTGTAACCCTAACCAAACTTTTCCTGTACAGAATCAGATAATATACCGTGCATTTTAACGACTGCACCAATTACAGCTATTGCCGGTGCAAGAAATCCCTTTGCTTCCACTTGTTCTACAATTGTCCCCAATTCACCAATTAATTCTTCCTGTTCTGGCCGAGTTCCCCAGCGAATTAAAGCAATGGGTGTATCTAAACTCAACCCAGCTAGAGTAAACTGTTCAATAATGTAGGGTAAATTGTGAATACCCATATAAATTACTATGGTTTCTGAACCGTGCGCTATGGCTTGCCAATTTACCTGGGGTTTATACTTACCAGCGGATTCATGTCCAGTTACAAAAGTAACAGAAGAACTATAAAGACGATGGGTTAAAGGAATACCAGCATAGGCCGCTGCGGCGATTCCTGATGTAATCCCTGGCACAACTTCCACGGAAATCCCGGCGGCTACTAATTCCGCCATTTCTTCACCACCACGACCGAAGATAAAAGGATCACCACCTTTAAGCCGAACAACTATGGCATTATTCTCCGCTTTCTCAATCAGTAATTGGGTGGTGACTTCCTGTAACAGTGAATGTCTACCCATGCGTTTACCCGCATTGATTTTTTCTGCTTCAGGATTGATCATTTCCAACACTTCTGGACTCACCAAAGCATCATAAATAACCACATCTGCACAGGCTAATAAACCCTTTCCTTTGAGAGTCATGAGTCCAGGATCTCCAGGTCCAGCACCAACTAAATAAACTTTACCCAAAAACTTTGTCCTCTTCTTTGATGAAATTCTCGATTAAATTCGCAAATTCTCGACTTGTTCCTAATGGTTGTGCGAGTTGAAAACTTACTGATGGAAATTGTAATTTTAGCGTTTCTACTGCCAGAGCGATCGCATCAGTTATCCCACCTGTAAATAAAAAATAGGGGAAAATCGCAATTCGTCCATAACCAGCGGCTATCAATTCCTGTACTCTGACTTCTAAACTGGGAGGGACGGACCAATAAGCTGTAACTGCGTCCACAGTAGCTGCTATATTTTCCACAGGGGTATGAGAACCAGCCCGTCGGCTACCATGAGCCAAAATAATAGATACATCTGCTTGAATCGTAGTCATCATCCCCGCGAAAGACTTTTCTAAACCAGGATAACTACCAATATAAGGACGCAATTCTATTGTCATTCCTTCAGTTATAGCCTGTTCTGCAAGGGCGATTTCTGCGGGAATATCAGTCATGACATGAAATCCCGGTAACAAAAATAGGGGGATAATTTGCACCCTTTGACAACCAAAAGCCTGAACACGATGAGCAAAATCTTGAATTTGCAGGTGTAAAGGTTGGATATTAGCCTCTAGGGTAGCAACACCTACGAAATTTTCACCTTGAGGTAATATCTCACTTAACATTCCCGCTAATTGCTGCATAGCAATATCTGGACGAGGATCACGACTCCCATGAGACACTAAAAGATAAGCTGTAATTTTATTAATTTGCATATTTGGGGATTGGGGACTGGGGGACTGAGAAACACAGGAGAAAGATGCTAATTTATTTTTCTTCAGCATTGTAAGTATAAAATTGATTCAATGCTCCCACTGTTTCAAATTTGTATCCTGGTATCCAAGAATCAAGTTTGATTTCCGTGCGGTAAATACTAAAGATTATACAGTCTTGTCGGTTAGTTGTGGTGGTAATCAGTTCTTTGATGTGTGGTGTGGCGGATTGAAGCAATTCTTGACAATTAACTTTGATTAATTTTTCCAAGAAACTTGGTGTTTTGTGACAGACATCAGCTTCTAAATATGTTGTCAGCTTTTGAACTGCATACTGTTCATATTCACCCTGATTGGGGTTAGTTTTCGCCATAATTGCTCCCAAGACCGTAACGCTCGCTGCTCCTACACATATAAGAATAGTCAAAGGTTTCATATTCTAGCCTGAACTGGTATATTTATTAGTCTTTTAAACACTACCAAGAAAATTATCTAATTTCTGCTAAAAAAAGCTTGATTATTTTCTGGAGGTAATGCTATACTCACAGAGTGAATGGCGAGCGTAGCCAAGTGGTTAAGGCAGTGGTTTGTGGTACCACCATTCGTGGGTTCGATCCCCATCGTTCGCCCTATTAAATTATGACTCTGTAAGTTCAGAGTTGTTGTAAAGTATAAAAACACGAATTAGACCTTTTGTAGAATTCGGGAAAAAGGGATTATTTTTCTGTCAGCTTTTCCGAGTCTTGCAGTATACTCAAAACGGCTTGATTGTTTGATTCTAAACCTAGGGGTTTAGCACTGCTAAACCCCTACACATCTGGGTTCTTTGTCATTTGGCAAAAGTTTAAATCTCACCCGTGTTTAGTATAAATCTAATGGCGATAATTCTCAAAAATCCTGCTAAAGTAACTATTTAGATTGGCAGATTTATATATGAATAACAATGATTTAGCTTTTACCCCAGCTTTAGAGTTAGCACAATTAATCCGTCTGCGGGAAGTGTCACCGCTAGAGTTGGTGGAAGTATATTTAGAAAGAATCGAACGCTTAAATCCCCAACTGGGAAGTTATTTTACAGTCACGGCAGATTTAGCCATTACTGATGCTAAAAACAAAACAGAATTACTAACAACGACTTCAGAATTACCGCCATTTTTTGGTGTACCAATTTCCATTAAAGACTTAAGTGCGGTTGCGGGTGTTACTTGTACTTACGGAAATTCGGCACTGTTAAATAATATTGCTAATCATGATGATGGTGTAGTTACAAGAATTAAACAAGCTGGTTTTATTATTCTTGGTAAAACCGCAACTTCGGAATTAGGTTCTTATCCTTACAGTGAACCTGCGGGATTTCCCCCAGCGAGAAACCCTTGGAATTTAGAATATACTCCTGGTGGTTCTAGTGGTGGTGCCGCATCATCAGTAGCAGCGGGATTAAGTGCAATTGCCCAAGGTTCAGATGGTGGTGGTTCAGTGCGTGGTCCGGCGGCTTGCTGTGGTGTTGTTGGCATCAAACCAGCCAGAGGCAGAGTCTCTAAAGCCCCTGTAGGCGATCGCTTGGGGGGCATTGCGGTGGATGGTCCCCTTGCCCGCACAGTGGCTGATGCAGCGGCTATGTTAGATGTGATCTCTGGCTATGTCACAGGTGATCCTTATTGGCTACCAAATCCGCAACCATCATTTCTCTCTGCAACTCAAGTCAAATTAGATAGTCTGAAAATTGCCTTTAGTACCAGTATTCTGCCCTTTGGAGAAGCTGACGCTAACTGTAAACAAGGAGTATTAAAAACCGTCGGGTTATTAGCACAATTTGGACATCAAGTTGAGGAAAAATACCCAGATTTTAGTAGTTTAATCGAACCATTTATAGTAGTTTGGCAAGCTGGAATAGCAGCAGCAGGAATTCCTTCGCCAGCCTTACAGCCTTTAAACCAATGGTTATTAGCAAAAAATGGTTCTGTAGCTGAATATCTGCAAGCACTTTCCCAAATGCAAATTGTCTCCCGGCAAATTATCGCATTTTTTGATACTGTAGATGTATTGGTATTACCAGTTTATCTCCATTCTCCCATTCGCGTCGGTGAATGGGCAGATTTGAGTGCGGAAGAAACATTTGCCAAAATTGCCCATTGGGTCGCGCCTTGTCCTGTTGCAAATGCTACCGGATTACCTGCGATCGCCCTTCCTGTCGGTTTCGATAGTCATGGTTTACCCCTAAGTGTACAGTTAATTGGTAAACCTGCGGCTGAGTCTACCTTAATTAGTTTAGCAGCGCAATTAGAAGCCGCTAACCCTTGGATTCAACATCGTCCAGCACTTTAAGTCAAAATCAGGATTTACAAAATGTCAGCATCAGGATTTACAGGATTTAGAGATTTACAGGATTGTTATTCTTGAAATAATCTGAAAAACAGAAAGTTTGCAAATATCTGCATATTGAATCCTGTTAATCCTTCAATCCTGAGCATCCTGATTCAGACAGAGAAATAATCTGAAAAACAGAAAGTTTGCAAATATCTGCATACTAAATCCTATTAATCATTTAATCTTAATAATCCTGATTCGGAGTATAAATTCCAATTAATTAGCCAGTTTTTCCTGTTCACGGGCATCTACTACTAAAACTAAACAAAGTGCGGCAACTGCTTTCTCCCATTCTTGACGCACTTTCACATCTTCCACACCATCAAATAAACCCACCAACCGGGGAACAGCTTGTTCTAAAGCTGCGTGGGGTACGGGACGATGTAATTCAACTAAGTGATTGATACTTTCTTGATTATTGAGAAAACCAACCACCCATTTTGTTGTATGATCTGGACTGTCAGGAACACGCTCAACTCCTAACTCGTTTTTTAGCCAATCATAAAAAAGTGGTAAATGTTCAGCTAATACCGCACCGGCTGTAGGTAAGGTTTTTTTGAGTAAGCTAATATCTAAACTGTCTAATTCTTGTTTCAAAGCCAGTGAATTTAGTACCTCATTTAACGGTGTGGAAAGTATTGCTGTTATTTCCGATTGGGAAAAATCTAAATTTTGGGTGAAAGTTGAAATTAAAGATTCCATTTTCTACACTCCAGAGATTATTCCATTGGCTGTAGAATCATGATAGCGTAGCGCACCAAAATCCTTGATCATGTTGCATTACTAATTTCATCCTACCTATAATTATCCTTGCTCATCTGTTTCTTGTGATTCATATAAAGTTTCCATTCCTAATTTTTCTAAACATCTATCAGATCCCCATGGTCTCATTAACCCACCACAACGACTATCTCGATAAAGTCTTTCCAAAGGAAATGATTTTAAAAGAGAATGTCCACCACAAACACGAATAGCTAAACTACATAATTGATTGACGTTTTCCATTACAGTATAATTTGCCGCATAAGCTCTTAATCTTTCCGCTTTACTAGGATTTATTTTGGCTTCATTGATAACTCGATAAAAAATTGCCTTAGTTTGCTCTAGAATAATAAACATTTGAGCAACATTAAATTGCTTGATTTTATTTTGTCTTTGTTTGATCGGTGGCATTCCTACTACTTCACCACGCAAATACTTAATTGTAAAATCATAAGCAGCTTGAGCAATACCCATATAAGTAGGTGCTAGAGTAAAAAACATATGTGGGTACAACTCAGTCAGTTTTAAATAAATATTTGAGGGCAGTAATTGAGAATTATTAGGAACAAAAACATTATCGAAGATTAAAGTGCGAGAAATAGTAGCTCTCATTCCTAGAGGATTCCATTCTCCAACTACTTGCACCCCTTGAGTTTTCGCTGGGATAGCAATATAAAGACAATTCTCTACTGAAATATTTTCTGTTTCCTCAGTACAAACAATACCATAATAGTCGGCAGCTTCTGAAAGTGAAGCAAAGGTTTTTTGGCTCTACCGCTCCCTTTATGATATTTTCGGTAAAATATCCCTGAAACCCCTACACTTATTAATTTAGATTAAACCCATGTACACCAATGGTTTTGGATATATTAAAAGGATGTTTGATCATAAGGGGAACGGTAGAACCGGTTTTTTTTCCATTAATTAACCATCCTTCCTCGACCTTTTTAGCAGTTGTTTGATAAGCTTTACCAAGAGATACACCTGCACCTTCTTCAGAAATTGGTTGGGAATAAAGTGCCTGTTTTTCGACTATTCTTTGAAAATGAAGTTTTTTATAGATTTCACATTCCGCTATTTGAGATTCCGTCAATGGTAAATCATTTAAAACATTTAACCAAAGAGTTGAAGAAATGTGCATATTATAAGTAAGAGCAGTAGCACCACAATATCGGGCTATTTCAGCCGATATTAAACAATAACTGGGAAAATCAACCCCCATCCCCCCATATTTTTTTGGTACGCATAATGCTAGAAGTCCATGATTTCGTAAATCTTCATAATTTTCCCAAGGAAAAGAAGCTTCTTCGTCATAGACAGAAGCACGAGCAGCAAATTTATTTTTTCCTAATTCTTGAACTAATTCAATTAAGGTTTTTTGTTGATTATTTAAGTTAAAATCCATGGTTAATTATGTTTTTTTGAACTGTTTTAACCCGCTTTCATCAAGTTGGGGTCAACCCTTAATTTTTCCTGGGCTGTAACCTTGAAAATTCGTTGATTTATCCGATATTGCAGAAAGCGATCGCATTCCCCATGTATGTAAAGAAACAGAAATGTTTCTTGAAAGAGGGTTAGTTCGATTGTCAAAACTTGGTAATCGGTAAAGAATTACCAATTACCAATTACCCAAAATTACGCTTTCTTTAACCAACTAAACATAGCGCGTAAATCCTTACCAACAGCCTCAATAGGATGTTCAGCTTCTTGACGACGCATAGCAGTAAAACCAGGTTTACCAGCTTGGTTTTCTAAGACAAATTCCCGCGCAAATTGTCCAGATTGAATTTCGCTGAGAATCTTCTTCATTTCCGCTTTAGTTTGGGCGGTAACAACGCGAGGACCGCGAGTATAATCACCATATTCGGCAGTATTAGAAATACTATCGCGCATGGTAGCTAAACCACCTTCTACCACTAAATCAACGATTAATTTGACTTCGTGCAGACATTCAAAATAAGCGAGTTCTGGTTGATAACCTGCTTCCACTAAGGTTTCAAAACCGGCTTTGATTAAAGCACTCAAACCACCACACAATACTGCTTGTTCCCCAAACAAATCGGTTTCGGTTTCTTCCCGGAAGGTAGTTTCCAAAATACCGGCGCGTGTACCACCAACACCTTTAGCATAAGCCATAGCGCGATCGCGTGCATGACCAGTGGCATCTTGATAAACTGCAAATAATGCAGGTACACCTTGTCCTTGTTCATAAGTACGACGCACCAAATGTCCAGGTCCTTTAGGTGCAACCATGACGACATCAACATCAGCAGGAGGTACAACCTGTGCAAAATGGATATTAAAACCATGTGCAAAAGCTAAAACGTTTCCAGCTTCTAAATTGGGTTCAATTTCGTTTTTGTAAATTGTTTTTTGGACTTCATCAGGTAATAAAATCATGATGAAATCAGCAGCTTTGGCCGCATCAGCAACATTTTTTACAGTCAAGCCAGCAGCTTCGGCCTTAGCTGTGGACTTACTGCCGGGATATAATCCCACAATGACATTAACACCGCTATCTTTGAGATTCAGCGCGTGAGCATGACCTTGAGAACCATAACCAATAATAGCAACGGTTTTACCTTTTAAAAGGTCTAAATTAGCATCTTCATCATAATACATACGCGCCATAGAAGCATCTCCTGTCCGTAAAAGTTGTCATGAAATTGGCAGACTTACGATTGTATCGCAAATCGGACTATCAGATCCCCGACTTCTTTGAGAAGTCGGGGATCTGTGGATACTTTTATTTTTTTTTCAGAAGTTCAAGATAAACAGAAATAATTGTGATAATTTTGATACAAATTTGTTAAGAATAGTTACAGCCCTGTAATGGAAGGAAATATTTTTTATGGTTGATCTAGCTGACAAGAAACCGGTTCATCAAGTCGTGATTATTGGTGGTGGCTTCGGTGGATTGTATGCTGCGAAGTCTATGGCTAAAGCCAATGTACAAATCACGCTGATTGATAAACGCAATTTTCATCTCTTTCAACCACTGCTGTACCAAGTCGCTACAGGTGCTTTATCCCCAGCGGATATTTCCTCTCCTTTGCGGGCTGTTCTCAGCAAAAGCAAGAATACAAAGGTGCTGTTGGGTGAAGTGAATGATATTGACACTAGCGCCCAAAATGTGATGGTAGGCGAGGAATCAGTCCCCTACGATACCTTAATTGTGGCTACAGGGGCGAAGCATTCCTATTTTGGGAAGGATAACTGGGAAGAGTTTGCACCGGGTTTAAAGACTGTAGAAGATGCCATTGAGATGCGTCGGCGGATATTTTCAGCATTTGAAGCGGCTGAAAGCGAAAGTAATCCGGTAAAACGCCAAGCTTTGTTAACTTTTGTAATTGTTGGTGGTGGTCCAACTGGGGTAGAATTGGCGGGAGCGATCGCTGAATTAGCAACTAAAACCCTGACAGAAGATTTCCGCAACATTGACACCGCAGAAACCAGAGTTTTATTGTTAGAAGGTTTAGATCGGATTCTTCCACCTTTTGCACCGGAATTATCCCACACAGCAGAAGTATCATTAAAAGCTTTAGGTGTGGATGTGCAAACCAAAACCTTAGTTACACATATTGAAAATGATATTGTGACGATTAAGCAAGGTGATGATGTTAAAGAAATTGCAGCAAAAACCGTGTTGTGGGCTGCGGGTGTGAAAGCCTCACCAATGGGGAAAGTTTTGACAGATAAGACGGGAGTTGAGAGCGATCGCGCTGGTCGTGTTATCGTTGAACCAGACCTCAGTATTAAAGGATTTCCCAACATCTTCGTAGTTGGTGACTTAGCAAATTTTGCCCATCAAAATGATAAACCTTTACCGGGAGTTGCGCCAGTCGCCATGCAAGAAGGCGAATATGTGGCTAAACTCATTCAAAAACGGTTGAAAGGTGAAACATTACCCCAATTCAAATATGTGGATAGAGGTAGTTTAGCAATGATTGGGCAACACGCCGCAGTTGTTGATTTAGGATTTATCAAACTCAGAGGTTTCTTTGCGTGGTTTGTGTGGTTATTTATTCATATCTACTTCTTGATTGAGTTTGATAATAAGTTAGTTGTGATGATTCAATGGTTGTGGAGTTATTTTACCCGCAATCGTGGCGCGAGATTAATTACAGGTAAGGAAACTATTGCCCCTGTACCAACGCCAGTCATCCCAAAAAAACCGTTAAATGTGTAGTTCCTCCCTCGTTCCCAGTCTCTGACTGGGAATGCCCTCTAGAGGCTCTGCCTCCCATATTCCCTCATTATTATTAAAAAACTGCCTCTCATATTAAAATAAAATCACCACATCTACCAAATTAAATGAAACAATGGGACGCAGCCGCTATCATGTATTAGGAACTCAACCGCATTTCCTCACCTGCACATTAGTAAATTGGATGCCATTATTTGGCAATATTGAACTTGTCCAAATTATCATAGATTCCCTCAACTTTCTCCAACGTCAGCAGCGTTTGACATTATATGGTTATGTCATTATGGAAAATCATCTTCATCTCATCGCTGCGGCTGCAAACTTATCTAAAGAAATAGGGAATTTTAAATCATTTACGGCTCGTTCCATTATTGATTTACTCCAGAAAAATAATGCTGAATATATACTTAATCAATTAGAATTTCATAAATTAAAACACAATATCAAACAAGATTATCAACTGTGGCAAGAAGGTTTTCATCCCCAAGCAATTGCTAATGAAGAAATGTTTATCCAAAAATTAGAATATATTCATAATAATCCGGTGCGACGTGGGTATGTTGATGATCCGGCTCATTGGCGTTATTCTAGTTACCGGAATTATATGGAATTGCCGAGTTTATTAGAGGTGGAATTGATTGATTTGTGAGATATTGAGGCAGAGCCTCTTGATAGCATTCCTAGTCAGAGACTAGGAACGAGGAAGAATAAATTTTAATTTTTCTGCCGTTATTTAAGGTTATTTTAACAATAAAATTTTCTCTTGTTCTAGTGTATTTGCTTTTTGATGTGCTAAAATGTCTGTATCTTGCATTGCTTACTTAATAAAGCCATTTTACACAGGGAGTAGAAATTGTATTATGTTCACAGATGATAAAAACGATTTTATTAAAAATTGGGCGATCGCTGTAACTATATTTTTGTTTTTGATAGCTCTTGCTGTTACAGTTTATTTCATCTCAATGATTTTAACTACTGACAAAAAAGACTTCTCAGAAGACAAATATAAATATATTATTGAAAGTCTTAAAGTATTAGGTTTATTCATTAGTGGAGGGGCAGTAATTGTTAATGTTTACTTTGCAGGTAGACGTGCAGACGCTATGGAAGAGACTGCAAAGGCTACAAATAGAAATGCAGACGCGGCAAATAAAAATGCAGAGGCTGCAAATAGAAATGCAGAAGCTGCAAATAAAAATGCAGAGACTGCAAATCAAAAACAAATTACAGAAAGATTTTCTAAGGCTATTGAACAGCTTGGGAGTGATAAACCGGAAGTTATATTAGGTGGAATTTATACTTTAGAACGAATTGCGAGAGATTCTGAACCAGACCAATGGACAATTATGGAAGTTCTGACAGCTTTTGTCCGTCAGAATGCACCTGTTATAAAAGAAAATGAGTCACAATCTCCAGAAGATCAAGAAAAATTACTAAAACTTAAAATTTCTATTCGAGCGTGTTTAACTGTGATTGGAGAACGTAAACACCCAGATTTAGAAAATAAACGTCTTGATTTAACTAAAGTTAATATTAGTGGATTCAATCTCGTAGGATTCAAACTCAAAGGATTCAACTTCGCAGGAGCAAACCTCACAGAAGCCAACCTCGAAGAAGCCGACCTCACAGAAGCCGACCTCACAGAAGCCAAACTCACAAAAGCCAAACTCACAAAAGCCGACCTCACAGAAGCCAAACTCACATTAGCCAACCTCACAGGAGCCAACCTCATATTAGCCAACCTCACAGGAGCCGACCTCAAAGGAGCCTACCTCAAAGGAGCCTACCTCATGAGAGCCAACCTCACAGGAGCCGACCTCACAGTAGCCGACCTCATAGGAGCCAACCTCATAGGAGCCAACCTCATAGGAGCCAAACTCTTCAGAGCCAACCTCACAGGAGCTAACCTCTTCAGAGCCAACCTCACAGGAGCCAACCTCTACCAAGCCGACCTCACAGGAGCCAAACTCTACGAAGCCGACCTCACAGGAGCCGACCTCACAAGAGCCTACCTCACAGGAGCCAAACTCACAGGAGCCGACCTCACAGTAGCCGACCTCACAGGAGTTTTTGTCACAGTGGCCAAACTCTACGAAGCCGACCTCACAGGAGTTTTGGTCACAGAAGCCGACCTGGAAGGAGCGATACTCACAGGTGCTATAATGCCAGACGGGTCAATTCATGATTAGGAAGATTTGATTCTTCTATATTTTTTCTCAATAAACAAGACTTTCTCCCCCACAAAACCGAATATTCAAAACAGTCGCTACCATTTTCTAAACCGAATCATATTACTACATAATAGAAATAGAAATTCTATCTTTAGGATTGTTAAGAATGTATCAAATAGATCCGCCGCTTTCCCCTAAAGAAACATTGTTAGGGTAAGTGGTTTAAGGATTACACATAAAAATGTAGAATTAGGAGATTTTGGTAATGGCTTTAACCATTTTAGATGCACAATTAGAAAGTATTCAGCTTTCGGCTGAGGTTCAGGAAAAAGCTTTACAAAAAGCTAAAGAAGGTTATGTAATGACATTATTAGAGGTAGGAGAAATTAGCAGTGGCAGGGCGGGAAAAATTCTTGGTGTTTCTCGTTTAGAGGTAATAGAAATGATGAAAAAATGGGGTATTTCTCTTTTTGATGATTCTCAAAACTTGGAGGAATTACGTCAAGAAGTGGAACAGGCAGAGTTAATTTTAAACCAGCAGATTTCTTAAATGATTATTGTTTCTGATACTACGCCAATTAGCGAGTTGGCAAAAGTGGATCATCTTGATTTGTTACCAAAACTTTTTGGTAAAGTTGTGATTCCCCAAGGTGTATTTGATGAATTACAAGTAGGTGAGCATCCAGCAGCAAAACTTGTTCAGGATTTGTCTTGGTTGGAGGTTGTAACGGTAGATAATCAGCAGTTGGTTAGGGAGTTACAACAGTCATTTAAGTTAGATTTAGGAGAGTCAGAAGCTATTGCTTTAGCAGAAGAAATTAGTGCTTCTCAGTTGTTAATTGATGAAAGGGCTGCCAGGAAGGTGGCTATGGCTCGAAAGTTACCTTTAATTGGGACTGTGGGGATTTTGCTGTTAGCGAAGCGTCGGGGTTTGTTGGATAGTGTTAAGGATGTTTTAGATGAAATGCAAGCACAGGGAATGAGAATTTCAGATCGGCTTTATGTGCAGGTTTTGACTTTAGCACAGGAAAAGGACGGGGAATAATAGGTAAGTATGAAACCCATATTCTGCACTTTATTTATAATATGCAAATATTGCGTTTCTAAAACGAATCATATTGCGACATAATAGAAATAGAAATACTATCTTTAGGATTGTTAAGAATGTATCAAACAGATCCGCCACTTTCCCCTAAAGAAACATTACCAACAATGTATGATCTTCCTAGCGAAGACCCGGAGGAACCTGGTTTGCCAGATCAATTTCATTTATTCCAACCACAATTATTAGCAGAAACATTCCGTCCACCTGACTATCCTAGGGACCAAATATTTACAGGAAGTGATCTGAATCTTTATTATGATTTGCGTCATCCTTCATGGTATAAACGTCCAGATTGGTTTGCAGTGTTAGGTGTTCCTTCTCTTTATAACAAAAGAGATTTGCGGTTAAGTTATGTAGTTTGGCAAGAAGCAGTTAATCCGTATATTGTAGTTGAATTACTCTCACCGGGAACAGAAAAAGAAGACTTAGGGCAAACATTAAGAGATGTAGAAAAACCTCCTGGTAAATGGGAAGTTTACGAACAAATTTTAAGAGTACCCTATTACGCCATCTTTGATCGTTACAAATCTGAATTTAGAATGTTTCAGTTAACAGGCGCTCGTTATGCTGAAGTAGACTTATCAGATTTCCGGTTTTGGATTCCCGAAATAGAATTAGGTTTAGGAGTGTGGCAAGGAAGTTATAAAACCGTCGAAATGCCTTGGTTACGTTGGTATGACAAAGACGGTAATTGGATATTAACCAGCACAGAAGAGGAAAAACAAAAAGCTGAACAGGAAAGACAAAAGTTAGAACAAGAAAGACAAAAGTTAGAACAAGAAAGGCAAAAAACCGAAAGATTAATTGCCCAACTTCGTGCGCTTGGTGTTGAACCAGATTTAGAATAAATACAATCTCTCGTTCCCAGTCTCCGACTGGGAATGCCACCATAGAGGCTCTGCCTCAAAGCAGTTAATTATTTTGATTTTGCTTAGATAAATCCGTCGGTGGTCTGTCATTACTCCAAGCCCACCAGACATAACTGCATTGACAATGATAGAATTCTTGCCACTTCCGACGACGATCTGGGGTACTTACAGGAGACCTTCTATTTAACCACACATTAACAGCATCTCGACTACCAGCATGGCATTTGGGACAATGGAATTGATAGGCGTGTACGGCTTGATTAGTCCATTCTGGCGGATTGGGATCAAAAGCGTCCATATAAATATAAACTGTAATAAAGTGTAATCTTAGTAGTCATTGAATATACATAATTATGACTAACAATGGATATTATGGAACCAAATATTGAAATTCGTCGGTTGTTGGATGTCATGCCCGCTTCTGGGCGAATGATGACTAAAATCGTCAGTAAACCAGAACAAAAACAGGTAATAGATGCGGCTTTTCCCCTGCCATTGAGTCAAGCAAGACCAATATATATTAATTTCGACTTATGGAGACGGTTGACAAAACCCCAACGAGATTTACTCCTATTACAGAAGGTAAGCTGGTTAATAGGGGTGAAATGGTTACAACCTAATATTTATCAAGGTGTGGTGTTAGCAGGGCTTGTAGGCGGAATACTGGAGGCAGTCCAGGGGGATGTGGTAGGTGTGGTAATAGCCGGGGGATTAAGTGCTGTAGCGGCTATCCGGATTTGGCGCACCAATAAATCCCAGGAGTCAGAATTAACTGCTGATACAGTCGCTATTAGAATCGCCCAAAGACGAGGTTATTCAGAAACTGAAGCCGCCCAACATTTGTTAACAGCTATTGAAGCAGTAGGAACAATAGAAGGGCGTTCTGGTTTAAATTTTAGTGAATTAATTCGTTGTCAAAATTTGAAAGCAATCGCTGGTTTATCACAAGTTGGTATTCCTAAAAATTATCAATAGATTTACGGCGAAGTAATTAATATCTACGTAGGGGTTTAGCATTGCTAAACCCTTACCATAACTGGTAAAATCTAACAATGCTTCACTCAAATTTTCCATCACAGGTAAAGGTAAAGCCGAAATAGAACCGCGTATTTCTGCCGATAATTCTCCAAACCGTTTTATTAACTGTCGAATAACTAGATTGAAAGTAGCTTGTTCTATTCCTTCTTGTTTAATTTCTCTGTAAGCGCGACTTCTTTCTAGTGAAATTCCTAGCATGACTTCAACCTCCCTTAAAGTAAGTTTTTCAAATTTGTACATCATTTCCTAGTCTATCCATGTACAAAATTATCTGCGTTTATCTGCGTCCATCATCTTCTATCTGCGGTTAATTCTTTATTACTGTACATACTACACATACATTTTTAAGATTTATGAATTATAAATTATCACGAATGGAAGCGATTCAATTGCCAATTATTCCGGTGGTGGGAGAATTAATAAAAAACTCTCCTGGGACAATCTCTTTGGGACAAGGTGTGGTTCATTATCAACCACCAGATACCGCAATGGAATTATTACCAAAATTTCTTGCTGAACCTAAAAATCATCTTTATCAAGCTGTTGTCGGGATTCCTGAATTATTAACAGCTTTAACGGCAAAGTTATCAATATTTAATGATATTGATATCAATGAAGAAAATGCTATTGTGGTGACAGCAGGTAGCAATATGGGGTTTATAAATGCTATTTTAGCAATTACTTCTCCTGGTGATGAAATTATCTTGAATACTCCCTACTATTTCAATCATGAAATGGCGATTAAAATGGCAGGTTGTCATCCGGTATTAGTGGCGACAGATGCAAATTATCAATTAATTCCTGAAGCCATAGCCGCTGCAATTACAAATAAAACCCGTGCAGTAGTGACGATTTCTCCAAATAATCCGACGGGTGTGATTTATTCAGAGACAGCATTAAAACAAGTTAATGAAATTTGTCGAGAAAGGGGAATTTATCATATTAGTGATGAAGCTTATGAATATTTTACATACAATGATGTAAAACATATTTCTCCTGGATCATTTATCAAAAGTAACCAATTTACAATTTCTCTTTTTAGTTTGTCGAAAGCTTATGGTTTTGCTAGTTGGCGAATTGGTTATATGGTAATTCCTCAACATTTATTAATTGCTGTGAAAAAAGTCCAAGATACTATTTTGATTTGTCCACCTGTGGTTTCTCAATATGCAGCTTTGGGGGCTTTACAAGCAAAAGATAATTATTTAAAAGATAATATTGGGACAATTGCTAAAGTTCGAGAAATAGTGATTAATTCACTGCAATCGCTTCAAGATTTATGTACAATTACACCCGCTAATGGTGCATTTTACTTTTTCATAAAAGTGCATACAAAAATGAACGATTTGGAATTAGTGAAAAACCTGATTCAAGAATATAAAATAGCGGTGATTCCTGGAACAACCTTTGGGATGGAAGATGGTTGTTATTTGCGGGTTGCTTATGGTGCGTTACCAGCAGATACAGCTAAAGCAGGTATAGAAAGATTAGTCAAAGGGTTGCAAACTATCGTATTATAATCGCATAACAAAAATTAACACTTGTATTTCTCCATGAGTCAAATAGTTTGGATAGCAAGACACGCTAACCGCCTTGATTTTGTATATCCCGATTGGTTTCTGACCGCCGAAAGACGGTATGATCCACCTTTGTCCGATGATGGTATGATTCAGGCGCAGCAGTTAGCAAAACGACTCAAAGGGGAAAGAATCACCCATATTTTTGCTTCTCCATTTTTGCGAACTATCCAAACTGCGAATGCGATCGCTGAAGTTTTGGATTTGGCGATTAAACTAGAAATAGGTTTGAGTGAATGGCTTAATCCCGAATGGATGACTGAAGAACCCGAAAAACTCTCAACTTCAGCTTTAGTCAAATTATTTCCCAGAATTGATACCAGTTACACATCACGTATAGCCGCAAAATACCCGGAAACTCATCAACAGGTGCGGGAACGTTCGGCGCAAACTGCCAGATGTCTGTCTACTGAATTCTTCCCCCATGATATCCTATTGGTGGCACATGGCGCGTCTGTCTTGGGTGCAGCAATGGGATTAGTGGGAGACATAGCCAAAAATGAAGTTAAAGCTTCTCTGTGTTCTTTGGTAAAAGTCGTGCGTCAAGATTCAGAATGGTTGCTAGAACTAAAGGGAGATACATCCCATTTGACAAAAATTGAAGAATTGGTGCGATTTGTGTAAATATTTAATGGGGATTTTCTCTAAATCGCCACTGACGCTAACTCAGCAAAAGTAACTTACTAACTGATAAATTTTATGACATTGCTACTGGCCGGAGACATAGGCGGAACAAAAACTATTTTGCGTTTGGTGGAACTTTCGGAAACACTAGAGTTAAAAACTCTGTATGAGGAAAGTTTCCGCAGTGGAGATTTTCCTGATTTAGTTCCTATAGTGCAAAAGTTTTTGAGTACAGCTAATTCTAGCACACCTGAAAAGGCTTGTTTTGCGATCGCCGGACCAGTAGTGGAAAACACCGCCAAGTTGACCAATTTAGCCTGGTTTCTCGATACAAATCGGTTAACTCAAGAATTGGGTATTTTGTCAATTTCCCTAATTAATGACTTTGCGGCTGTTGGTTATGGCATTTTTGGGTTAACAAAACAGGATTTACTAACTTTACAAGTTGGTAAATATCAACCAGCAGCGCCAATGGCTGTAATCGGTGCAGGAACTGGATTAGGCCAGGGATTTTTGATTAAACAGGATCATCAATATCAAGTCTTTCCTTCCGAGGGTGGACACGCAGATTTTGCCCCCCGGAATGAGTTAGAATTTCAACTGTTGAAATATCTGGTAGATAAACATAATATTCAACGAGTTTCTGTAGAAAGAGTGGTTTCCGGGTTAGGAATTACCTCCATTTACCAATTTTTACGAGATAGGAAAATAGCCACCGAATCACCAGAAATTGCCCAAGCAGTCAGAACTTGGGAACAAGAAGCCGGAAAAGCCGAAAAAACCATTGATCCTGGGGCATTTATTGGGAGTGCGGCGCTGGAAAAAAGCGATCGCCTTTCCGAACAAACCATACAATTATTTATAGAAGCCTACGGTGCAGAAGCCGGCAATCTAGCCCTCAAACTCCTCCCCTATGGCGGATTATACATTGCTGGTGGTATCGCTCCCAAAATCCTCCCTTTAATGCAAAATGGTAGTTTCCTCACGAATTTTACCCAAAAAGGGAGAATGGGTTCTTTACTGGAAGAAATACCCGTGCATATAATTCTTAATCAACAAGTTGGATTAATTGGTGCAGCTTTGTCTGCCTCTAGGTTATAAATAGCAAGAACAGTGAAATATTCAGGGGTACTCGATGTGCAGAATGTCCAGGTTATCCCTTTTATGATTGAAAATGGTGGCATTGACACTCCCCGCTCTAAAGAGACGGGGATTCTTTGTTCAAGGACATGACTTGCTCATCCAGGATTTCTCCAGCACAAGTAGAGGTCTTATCTCCCAAAGCGTTGCTTGCGTCTAGCGCAAAAGTTCCCGTATGCCCTACGGTACTCAA
>NZ_LJOQ01000056.1:0-88407 GCF_001672255.1 Anabaena sp. AL09 | reverse complement strand
AGTCGCTTTTCATCCCCTGTCTAAAAGCACCTAAGGCATTGCTACGCAATGCTTACTCAGGGGCTTTCAAACTTCCCAGTCTTTCTTGTAAAATTGATTAACTCCTGAAATTTGTGTCTTCTCAATTATTTTTGATCTTTTAGGCTATTTTGTCATTGCCAAGAAGCACCTTACTCCCATACATAATAACTTCCCAAGGGGATAAGTTCAACAGGGGAATTAATGATATCTTCAGTTTTTATGTTCCCGTGATCTGAATATGACACATAACCTTAGCAACAGACTAAGTCTGAATGATGTCTAGGACAAGCTACGCTGAAGCATCTTGGGAATAATGGGGTGCAATCAACATCAAAATTCTCCGAATGCTATACTTTTCCCTGTTCCCTGACTCCATGAATGAATTTAATTTTATTCAACTACTTATATGATAATAAATCAAGCAATTTGATACTTAGGAGTATTAAAATGGGACTGAATGAAGAATTAATGAATTCTGGTCATAAGGACTTGATTGTCCAAGACTGCTGCACCATGATAGACGCACAACTGGCATCTAAATCAGGCATAAGCGGTATGGCCATGAAAGCCGCCTTTGCTGCACTCAAGGGAATTCAACCGGGTTATATCACCAATGTGGTTGAGTCCCTCCTACCAGTTTGCTTAACTGCAATTGATCCCATTTGGAGTGAAGGAGTGCAACAGGGTGAACCGGTGGAATACCTCACAGCCAATAGTAATCAGACCGCAAATGCGCTGCTAGGTGTAACTGATGCCAGGGTTAAAAATACCAAACGCCAACTTGTGCGAGGAACTTACGAAAAATTCCGTAATTCCGCAGAAAAACACGTGCAAGAGGCAGTACCAGATTTTGCTCAGGTGATTGGTAAGTATGTTAATAACTAGCTGAAAAATAGAAGTTAGTTTTTAAGTCTTCAGATGCGCTTCCACATAAATAATGGGAGCGCATATCACCAAAAGCCGATTTGCTGATATATTCCTTCTTGATATAATCGGCTGCTGAGGATATTGAGTTAAAAAGTCCCTAATTGAGCCGAAAACATGAGTTTTTAAAGACTCTAAAAGTGTCAATCTAACCGATGTGCCTGCGCTCAAAAATAAATCCAACTATGATATAAAGTTAAAGGAGCAAAGAATAGGAATTAGATTAATGACACTTACCTATGAAACAGAGGGATGTCTCCGGATTGGTCAGCAGGCTCCCGATTTTACAGCAACAACCGTAGTAGATCAGGAGTTTAAGTCAATTAAATTGTCTGACTATCGTGGTAGATATGTTGTTCTGATGTTCTACCCCTTGAATTTTACCTTTGTTTGTCCCACTGAAGTTACAGCATTTAGCGATCGCTACGCAGAATTTAGCCAACTAAATACAGAAATTTTGGGTATTTCCGTTGATAGTGAATTTTCTCACCTCGCTTGGATTCAAACAGATCGTAAATCTGGTGGAGTCGGTGACATAAATTATCCCCTAGTTTCTGACATCAAAAAAGAAATTAGTGCCGCTTATAACGTTCTCGACCCCACCGCTGGTATTGCTTTACGCGGTTTATTTATCATAGATAAATATGGCATTCTACAACACTCCACTATTAATAATCTAGCCTTTGGTCGGAATGTAGATGAAACCCTGCGAACATTACAAGCAATTCAGCACGTTCAGTCCCATAGCGATGAAGTTTGTCCTGTTAATTGGCAACCTGGGGACAAAACCATGAATCCTGATCCCGTGAAGTCTAAAATTTACTTTGCTGATATTTAGAGAATTGGGAATTTGGTAATTAAACTTTTAATTTTGAATATCTTATGCTGACTTCAACTGATTTTACTGGCTTATTTAACGAGCGATTTTTCCATAATTTTCTCCCTATACCCGCGTTAGATAATTTCAGATTGGGTATAGGCACACCAGATTTTAAATTATCAGATATTACTAACAATACTGTTGTTAAGCTATCTGATTTTCGAGGTAAACAACCTGTAATAATTGCCTTTACCAGAATTTTTACCGAAAAGCAATATTGTCCATTTTGTTATCCCCATATTCAAGCCTTAAATGAAAATTATGAACAGTTTAAAAATCGGGGAATTGAAGTTTTATTAATTACTAGCACCGACAAAAAGCAAAGTCAAATAATAGTTCAAGACTTGGGCTTAAAAATGCCATTATTGAGTGATTCCAGTTGCCATACATTTCGTACTTATAGAACTGGACAGGCATTAGGAGCGCCATTACCAGCACAATTTATCTTAGATAAAGATGGCAAACTGCTCTACAGACATTTATTTTCCTTCTTAGATCATAATGCCAGTGTAGAGACACTTCTAGAATCAGAATTTTATTTTAGATAATTACAAACCACCAGACTTATTTCTAATAGCAGGTTTTTTTCTGATTTGCCGAGGTACGCGATTATTCTTATTCTTTCTGGGTAGTAAATCGCTCAATGTTACCTGTACACGACCTTTTGTTTCCCGAATTACGCCAGCACTAGAACCCTCACGACTGATTTGCATCATTTGGGTAAGAATTTCCTCTGGCTTTTTGGCGTTGTCCGGGTTTAAAGTAAATAGAGTATTATTACCATCACAACCGGTGTCATTGACAGAAACCACGCAAATGACAGTTTTATTGCGGACTCTACCGCTCATCAACACGACATCTTTGAGGCTACCGCCACTTTCAGCTACAGCCGCATTTAATTTCGGTGTGACGATTTGGCAACGGCTTTGAGGAGTAAATTTCTCACCAAAGTATTTTAAAGATGCTGAAGTCCAAATAATTACAGGGATTGGTTCTCCACCGGGTCGCTGACCAACTGTAGCTACGTTACCATCACCTTGGGATACACAGGTAAATTGAGTTCCAGTGTTGGCTTCCTCCGATGGGTCTACATCGGGCATGGCAGTACTGTTACTATTATCATCTGTATTATCCACTGGTTTTGTAAGGAGTTGTTGCAGATGTGCCAGCCTCAGCAGTATTTACACCAGTAACTGGATCAACATAAATTACCTGTGCAACGGTCGGCAATTGCGCCTGGACTGGAAAAGTGAAGATTAAGGAACTAGATATAGCTAAGTTCGCCAATAAAACAGAGGTTTTTGATCTAAACTGGCTGCTCATAAGTACATCCTTGATTTGATGAGTGTATCCTTCCATGACTTAATACGAATTAAACCATAAATTCTCTGATAAGACAAGTAAAACTGATAACGAAATTGGGTGAAAACTCCGATAGTTTAGGATGACTTTAGTCATAGAGAACCCATCAAAAGCCAAAAAGTTTTGATGGGTGAGTGGAGAACCCCGTTAAAAAGCGAGATTAAAGCGTCAAGTCAGTTCAATTTGAGAATCATCACCAATTAAAAAGCGTAATGCTTTAGGACGACGGGGGGCAATACTTAACTGGGCGCGTTGTCCAATTAAACTATCAATAATTCGTTGCTGAATTCCAGTAATTTTAGCACCTTCTAAAACCACGCTGTGTTCTAAATCTGTTTCTATGAGTGTTGAATTATCGGCAATACTACTATATGGACCGATAAAACAGTTTTCTAAATAGCAATTATTACCAATTACCACGGGTCCGCGAATTGTACAGTTGATGATTTTAGATTCAGTCCCAATTTGCACTCTGCCAGTAATTTGAGTTTTCGGATCAATATCGCCTAAAATTGATTTTTTCAAATAGGTATCAAGAATGAGACGGTTAGCTTCTAATAAATCATCTTTTTTACCTGTGTCTAACCACCAACCGTCAAGATTACAAGCTAAAACTTCTTTTTCTTGATCTATTAAACATTGAATTGCATCAGTAATTTCTAATTCTCCTCTAGCTGAAGGTTTAATCAGAGAAATCGCATCATGAATAACTGGTGAAAAAAAATAAACCCCTACCAATGCTAAATTTGACGGGGGAACTTTTGGCTTTTCAATTAACTGTAATACTTTGCCTTTTTCGTCTACCTTTGCCACACCAAAAGCACTAGGATTTGTGACTTCACGTAACAGAATCAAAGCATCTGGTTGTTGTTGAGTAAATTTATCTAAAAATGAACTTAAATCTCCTTGTTGAATCAGGTTATCTCCCAAATACATGGCAAATGGGGAATCTCCTAAAAAAGTCTGGGCAACTTGGACAGCTTGAGCTAATCCTGCTGGCTTTTCTTGTAAAATATAGGTGATATTAACACCGAATTTTTCGCCATTTCCAGTTTTATTCTTGACTTCTGCCCCTGTTTCTGGGCTGATAATAATACCAATGTCAGTAATCCCCGCAGCAGCCATTTCTTCAATGCCATACCATAAAATTGGTTTGTTGGCAATTGGAACAAGTTGTTTTGCTCCTGTATAAGTTAAGGGGCGTAATCTTGTCCCTTTTCCACCGGATAAAATCAGTGCTTTCATAGAGATTTTCCTTGTAATTCTTTTAACATTAATCTTAGTTCTTGTCGCCAATGAGGAGGATAAGTTCCTAAGATTTGAGATATTTTCTCACAAGCTAAGACAGAATAAGCAGGACGTTTTGCGGGTGTGGGATATTCGGGGGTAGTAATGGGAATAATATTGGCAATTTTCAGGGGGAAACCGAGTTTTTCTGCTTCTTCAAAGATTGCTATGGCAAAGTCATACCAACTCGCTACACCACTATTTGTATAGTGATAAATTCCCGCATTTTCTGAGGTTAATTGGGGGATAATTTGGGTAATTGTTGAAGCTATATCTTGCGCCCAAGTAGGACTACCAATTTGATCGGTAACTACTCTAACTTCTGATCTTTCATGACCAACTCGTAACATGGTTTTTACGAAGTTACTTTTTCCATAAGTTCCATAAACCCAAGCTGTCCGCAAAATTATATGGTGGGGACAATTTTGTTGAATTGCTATCTCTCCCGCTAATTTTGTTTGTCCATATACACTCAATGGATTGGTACTATCTGTTTCTCGATAGGGATAATGACTATTACCATTAAATACGTAATCGGTGGAAAGATGAATTAAGAAACTTCCTAATTTTTGACTTTCTTCAGCGATAATTTGCGGGGCGACAGTATTGATCAGGTGAGCATTTTCTGGTTCACTTTCGGCTTTATCTACTGCGGTATAAGCAGCAGCATTGATAATTATTTCGGGTTGGGTTTCTCTGATAATTTGGCGTAATTTGTCAGGGTGAGTTAAGTCTATTTCTGGACGGGCAAGGGCAATAACTCTGTAGTTGGATGCTAGGGTATGTTGTAGTTCTGTTCCAACTTGTCCGTTACTACCTATTAATAATATTGATTTATTCATAAACTTCGGCGTTTTTGAAAGTTGGAGCGTTGCTATCTTTAGCTGATAAAATTGGGGGTGTTTCTAGAGGCCAATCTATGGCTAAATCTGGATCATTCCAAAGGATAGCGCGATCGCCTCCTGGTGTATAATAATCTGTAGCTTTATAGATAACTTCGGCAATTTCTGAAAGCACGAGAAAGCCATGGGCAAAACCTGCTGGTATCCACAATTGGCGTTTGTTTTCGGCACTGAGTTCGTAACCTACCCATTGTCCAAAGGTAGAGGAATTTTTTCTAATGTCTACTGCAACATCAAAAATTGTCCCAACAATGGCGCGGACTAATTTACCTTGAGGTTGGATGATTTGATAATGCAATCCTCGCAGCACATTGTATTCAGATTTTGAGTGATTATCCTGGACAAAGTTGGCTGTAATTCCCAGTTTCTCTGTGAATGTTTTTTGATTGTAGGATTCCAAGAAAAAGCCCCGCGAGTCTTGGAATACTTTGGGTTCTAGGAGGAGAATATCAGGAATAGAGGTGGGGATAATATTCATTGAATGGTTGAATATTTCAAAGAACACTTAAAACAATATCACTATTTCAATTTGACTATATAATTTGTTTATGAATAAATGTAGTTGCTTTAATGCGAGGATTAAAACTAGCTCCAGTTCGATTAGTCACAATCCACAAAAAAGATCGCCCACAATCTCGCATGACTCGCAGCAGAGATTCTGATTTGTACACCGAAGAAGGTACAGCAATAGGTGTAACCACAATCCCTTGACTACCAAGGACAATAGTAGCGATAGCTCTTGATCTTCGGATATGATAATCCGATGTAATTAAATAAAGATGCTGTAACTTACTGTCAGCAAATTTTTCTACCAGTGTTGTAAAATTAGTTACTGTATCTGTCGCCCTGCCATCAAACCGTAATTTACTATTCGGAACACCAGCCCTTTGAAAAATCGGACGATTATAATTTAATTCAGAGTCAAAATCAGAAATCCAAATATCTAAATTTCTGTGAGATTGCCAGAACTGGGCAGCAAATTCCATCCGACTACCATTACCACCCAATACAAGAATTGCTTGGGGTACAGGAACTTGGTGAAAGGCTATCGCTATCTTCACAGGAATTATGCCCACTAACACCAATATGATCCCGAAAACAAACCAAGCTAATTTAACCTTCCATTTCATAAGCCATCAAGTTCTACATAATTCTTCTTTCTTTATTCCTCCTGACTCCTAGTATTCAAGCTAATTATTCATTCCGTCCTGCGGTACTAGTACACAACGGCGTAAATCAACCAACCATTAAAAATTACTAAAAAGCTTGTGTAATCTGCTTTTTTAATTTTTAATTGTTAATTTTTAATTCCGCCCTGCGGTACTAGCTTCCAAAACTGTTCCCCGCAAACACACCCGATCTAAATTTGCCCCATTTAACCTCACTGCATCTAATTCAGCACAGAGTAAATTAGCTCCAGTTAAATTAGCTCCTGCTAAATTTGCTGCTCTTAAATCTACTTCTTCAAGATTCGCTTCAATTAGTACAGCCCCTTGCAAATCTGCACCGCTTAAATCTGCACCTTTGAGATTAGCCCCGGTTAAATTAGCACCTCGTAAATCTGCACCTCGCAAGTCAACACCCTGCAAATTTACACTCATTAAATTAGCACCACTTAAAAAAGCCCCTGCTAAAGACGCATCGTTAAGAATTGCTCCCATCAAGTTACTACCACGCAAATTGCTACCACGTAAGTCCGCACTCGTCAAGTTAGCCTGCATCAAGTTTGCACCCATGAGGTTAGCCCGCAAGTCGGTTTCTTGCAGATTAGCCCCCATTAAATTTGCACCTTGAAAATGGCCACCTTCTAGTTTAGAACCGCTGAAGTCAGTTCCCACCAAAGTAGCCCCTGCTAAATTTATCTTCCTTAAATCTAGGTGAGATAGATCCTCGTCTTCTAAATTTGCCCCGGGGAGTTGTTTGTTTTGTCCTAATCTAATGGTTTCTATATTCATTTGCTGTACACTGAAATCTGCTCACTACTTTTGCTGTCGGCATCCCAACGGGAGTCAAGTAACCATAAACCGCTGCTGACCTTGGGTGTCATTATCGGTAAATCAAGCCCCTGTTGTAAACCCATTACTAATAAAGCTAATGTATCTACAAGTTTAGGATCAAAGCGGGTAGATTGTTGTTTTCGGCACTGATCTAAGGCTTGAGAAAATATCTCTGCTCCCCCTTTGCTAGAGTATTTATACTGGTTAACTTGTAGCTGAAATTCTGCAACCAATGACAAAATTCGTGATTCTAAAGGAATATCATCACCAGCTAAACCGGCGGGTTCGCCTGTACCATTCCACCATTCGCTTTGGTGGGTGATAATTTGAGCTATAGCCCGTAGTCGTGGCATTATTCGTAGTGCTTGCGCTGCTGGTACGAGAGGACAAGCCAGGGGACAACTGGGAGCTTCATCTTGATAAGCTGTTGTTATATGACTGGGACTAATCAGGCTTTCGGCTTTTTGCATTGGGTCTAAGCGATGCAACAAAGCAGCTATGCGTAATCTTTTAATTTGCCATGCGGGTAAATCTAATAATTGCCCCATTGTTTCAACAACAGATGCTACTTCTGATGCGGCTACAGGATTGCGGCTATCTGCTAGATCAATCAACTGTGCCATCCGCAAAAATGCCTGAATTTCGTTAGATACCAAGTTACGATCTAGAAATTTTTGGTGAGATGCTGTGAGAATAGGTAAGTTACCTTGTCCGGTTTTGAGGTAATCAACAACACGAGAGACAACGGTAGCTACTTCTTCTCCTGGACAGATAGCTGGGTGAATTGCTTGTTTATATTGACTTAGTTTGAGTGCTAGTTCAGGATGATAGTCTTTGATATGAGCGATCGCTAACTCTGCGGTTTCTTCCACTAATTCCGGTTCAAATGTCCATAAACCGTAGAATTTACGCTCTAAATCGCAAGTTGGCAAACCATCCTTCCCATAGTCAGCTTCAGATAACTCTTGACAAATTACCATAGCTGTGTAGTCAGGAGCTAAAATCATCAAATGCCACTCCTGCGCCACAGGATCATCAGCAGCTAATCCCACTAAATCAATGTTAGGTAATTGACCAGTAGGATGTTCGGCAAAACCAGCATCAGCCGCCGCCATAATCACAATTGCCCGGCTGTGTTGCGCGATATCTGCGTATCTTTGAGCCTCTTCCAGATACCATTTACCCTGCTGGAAAGCCGTAATCACCAAAGGATCATTATCTTTCGTTAAAATATGATCTTCCAAGGCATGGCAGAGAGACACTAAGGTATTTTTATAGTACACGCCAAAATGAATAGGTCTAGCACTATGGCGGTGAGATGCTTCTAACTGTTGAAGAATTGAACCTTGTAACATGGAATTAATTGGGGATTTCGGATAATAGGGCGGTTAGAAACCGCGTCTACACAGGCAAAACCCACCTTCGTGGGTTCAATATCTTAAGTTTTAATTAGTCCGCACAGGCGGACTTCGTTTGTGTAGCCGCGTATCCCTAACGGAAGCGAGAGGCATCTTTCTGATCACCTGGGCTTATGTTTTCTATAATACGCCAGCCAATTGTTTTTCTGGTTTTTCTATGGGTGCAGAAAGTGCATCTTCCAAATCAGCGCAACCCAATTTGACTTCCAAAATATTCATCACTTCCCGTCCGAAGTCATTGGGATTTTGTCGCCAAGCTTGTAAGCAAACTTCACCAAAGAAAGAACCTAATGGTTCAGGATTCCAAAGGAGTTTTTTTGCTGTCCAAGGCATTAAACTCATGGGATCATAACCAGGTTTGAGAATCCCCTCTTTAAAGGCATATTCTTCTAAATGGGTATGGGGTTGGAGTCCAATAAAGAAAATAGCAGGTTCAACTTTATCAGCCCCAAAAATCCGTTCGAGTTCGCGGTGATAAGCAATAGTTTGGCGAATAGTTTCAGGACGTTCATCTATTACATTAAAGGAGTAGTTAACAGAAACTACATCATTGAAACCGGCGGATTTTAAATCACGACAATTTTGTAAAACAGTTCGTAAGTTATAACCCATTCGCATTTTGCGAACCAGTTCTTGAGAACCGCTTGTAATGCCGATTTCAAAATAATTCATGCCTGTTTTTACCATCAACTCACACAATTCGGGTGTTAAGTTGTCGGCTCTAATGTATGCTGCCCAATGAATATCTGACATTCCCGAATCAACGATTTTCTGGAGAAGTTCTACAGCATCATCAATGAATTTACGGGCGGGAATAAATTGAGCATCTGTAAACCAAAAGTTACGAATTCCTCGATTGTATAATTCTCGAATTTCCGCAACAACTTCGTCACTAGGGTTAATGCGGACTTGTTTACCCTCGACTACTGTATAAACACAATAACAGCAATTATGAGGACAACCACGTTTGGTTTGGACACCAATATAAAAATCCTGTTCTTGCAGGTAATAATTAAATTCTGGCCAAATGGTTTCGATGTAATCGTAATTACAAACTGTTTTTTCTAGGGGTGTAGGTTGTTCGTGAATTAGGCGTTGACGGGGTTGATTTTCTCCCACTACATAACAGCGCTCATCTCTAAAATCTTCACCATTAAGTAGTTTTGTCAGCAGGGTTTCTCCTTCACCTACAGAAATAATCGTTCCGGGCGGTGAGCTTTTACCCAACTGTTCATAAAAGACGCTAACTGCACCGCCACCTAAGACTACACGGGCTTGAGATTGATATTTTTGGGCGCGTTTTAAACCCCGTTTAACTAATCCTAAATTACGCCATAATTCTACATAATAAGCAATAAAAATTCGTAATCCGCCAAAAGCACCACGCAATTTAATCAAGGGATTTTTTGCGTAGTAAAATTCAAAGGCGTTTTGGAGAGGATTACCGCCCCGTCCACCTACTGGCGCATAAATTTGAATATCCCGCCAAGAAAAGACGAGCAATGTGGGTTGAAACTCGTCAATAGATCTGTCTAAGGCAGAAGTATAATCTAGTGGGGGGATTGTGCCTAAGTCAAAAATCCGCTGTTCTGCATGGGGAAATAGCTTGTGAACATGATCTGCAAGATAGACAACACCAATGGGAAAGATGGGGTTACAGGGAAGGCGAACGTAGAGGATTTTATTTGCGTTCATACGTATTTAAACTGTAATGCTTGCCGTAGTTGAGGAAAAGAGAGTTATACCAGCATTATCTCTGACATTTCAGTTGTTTTGTGGTGTGCAAAAATTTTTGCCGTTAGCAATCAGATTGAAAGCGAAAACTGCACTGCATAAAATTTGCTTTTTATATTATGTGGATGGGGTTTATACCACGGGGATTAAAATCCCTCCTGTCGCGGCTGGTGAGCCATGTCGAACCATCCCTTTCAGGGAGCCAAGCCCCTGAGTTTCTCACTTACCGCGAGATATTATGAACAAAATTTTCATATACATTTACCATAACATCGAGTTTATAAATTTAGCGATGATTTTTAGTTGTAATTCTAGAGATAGAGTCAGAGATAATTCAACTTACCAGCGAGAATAAAGTTTGGGGATAAGAGGCTGAAATTCTTATCTACAAACTATTTACAGAGATTCTATCGAAAATAAACAGCCAGATTTTCGTTTATTAGCTATTTTGTAAAGTAAATATAAATTTATTTACAAAATTTTTAGAGAAACACTTGGTAAGCGAAAAACCCAGTGACTTCAGCCCTGAAAGTGTTAATCAACTTCGCTATTATTAGTTTCTGTGCTTTGCATAACCGTATCAAAACCCATTCTTTGTTCTGCATTTCGCAAAAAATAACCACTAATCATCGCAGATGCCAATAAGCGACCTAAATTTTCCCGATTAGTAGAAATAGTAATCCCGAACTGTTCAGAAGGTAAATTTCCTAAAAGTCCGATGATATTCCGTTCCATTACCTGCAAAACTTCCGTAGAAGTAGGTTTAGATAATTGGTTAACTGTTTCTGGACTTAATGATTTAACGTATTGCCATAATAAATTACTTGTTTCCGACTCACTATTAAAAAATTCTGATACTCGATTAGATTTGTTACTCACCTTTGACCTCCTGTACTGCCACTACTAACGACGGTGTTTGTGACTGGAATAACTGGTAGTTATTGCTGATTCTATTTAGCTAACTATTATATAATTCATGTCAACCAATCTAACAGTTTATTCCTTTCGAGGGAGTCGGTTTAACCGTACTAAAATGGGAGTGTTTTTCACCTATTTAGTGAGTATGGGTGGGGAAACTCCACCCACAAAGCAAAAAATAACTGACCATTGAGTAATAACAACCGACTAACTGGCAAGGTACTCATTCATAGTGGCTTTAGATTTGCGAAGTTTGTTTAAAGCTTCGCGTTCAATTTGGCGGACTCTTTCCCGGCTAATATTCAAGACTTCACCAATTTTAGCCAGAGTTAAAGATTGTCCATCTACTAACCCAAAACGCAGGGTAATGACTTCCTTTTGTTGGGGAGTGAGTTCTGACATGATCCGTTCTAAGTCATAGGAGAGGGAAGTTTGCATGACAAAATCTTCCGGTGTTGCCCCTGTGTCTTCTAACATTTCTCCCAGTTCGGTGTCATAGTTATCTCCTAACCGCAAGTCTAGAGATAATGGCAGACGGGCTTTTTCTAAGTATTCTCGCACCTGTTTAGGTGTTAAATCTAACTCTTGGGATAATTCCGCTACTGTGGGCGCACGTCCTAGACCTTGGGACAGTTGCCGCTGGGCTTTTTTAATTTTGTTGAGTTTTTCCGTAATATGAATGGGCAAGCGAATAGTCCGGGCTTTTTCGGCGATCGCCCGAGTAATAGCTTGACGTATCCACCAATAGGCATAGGTAGAAAATCTGTACCCTTTGGTGGGGTCAAATTTTTCTACACCTCGTTGCATTCCGATGCTGCCTTCTTGAATGAGGTCAAGTAAATCAACATTGCGTTTAATGTACTTTTTGGCAACGGACACGACTAAACGGAGATTGGCTTCTACCATTTTCCGTTTGGCTATTTCACCAACAGCGATCGCCTGATTTAATTCTGATACTTCTATATCGGCGGCTGTTGCCCATTCTTCTACACTGGGTTCATGACCTAACCGGGTAGCAAGACCTTCCTTGATCTCATGCAAAGCAGTAGATCGTTGCACCTGTTTGCCATAAAAAATCTCTTCTTCGTGGGTGAGGAGTGGCACACGGCCAATCTCACGCAGGTAAGTACGCACGAGGTCGGTGGCTGATTGAGCGGTTTTCATGGCGCTACTCTTGGGTAATGGTGGGTTTGCTGATAGGGTCGTTAACGGAATAATGTTTTGAGTTGGTCACACCCGATCAACTCAGGTTACTCTTATTTGGGAAATTAGGTACTTTACTGCTAAAGGTTACACTTATCTCGTTGTTTCCACAAGTATCTATAGTTAGATACACAGTAGCAAGTCAAACATTTTTTGTGTTTTCGGGAATATTAATAATTGTAACATTTATGAGAATAATTTGACTATAGGGAAACCCGCACTTTGGCCGTAATTTGAGATCACCTCAGACGCTGAAATTACTGAATAGCATACATTTACTGGGATAACGATCAATTCTCTAGCGCGGAAATAGCTTCCTCATATTTGTTAAAATATCTCAATGATAACCATAATTATTCTTTTGTAACAATTGCTTAACGTTTTGTCAGTTGTCAGTTGTCAGTTGTTCTTTGTTTTTCCTAGCCACTGACTACTGACCATTGACAACTGACAAAGGACAATTAACTCATGGGACAGTATTCTTGGATTACCTTGACATCCAAAGTTGTGTTTTGTAGAGAATAGATAGCAGCGGCTGTGGCTCTAGCACCTGCAATAGTGGTAATAATGGGGATTTTGTAGCCTAAAGCCGTGCGACGAATTAGCTTAGAATCGGTATGAGCTTCTTCTCCAGAGGGTGTATTGATGATGAGTTGAATTTTTTGATTTTTAATCGCATCCAGGACGTGGGGACGACCTTCATGGAGTTTGAGGACAGATTGAATTTCTAACCCTTGTTCCTGAAGAACTTGACGCGTTCCTTGGGTAGCCATGATTGTAAAGCCTAACTTAATAAACTCCTTGACTACATCTGCTGCGAGAGGTTTGTCTCTGTCACTCATAGACACAAATACAGTCCCCTCAAGCGGTAATTTTTCTCCAGCACCTAATTCTGCTTTAGCAAAGGCGCGACCGAAATCGCTATCAATACCCATAACTTCGCCAGTTGAGCGCATTTCGGGACCCAAAATGGTATCTGTACCGGGGAACTTACTAAATGGTAAAACCGCTTCTTTGACGGCAATATGAGAGGGAATGACTTCTTTTGTAAATTTCACTTCCTCTAAGGTTTTCCCCGACATAATTAAGGATGCGAGTTTGGCTAATTGTACGCCCGTAGCTTTAGATACAAAGGGAACTGTCCGTGATGCTCTGGGGTTAGCTTCCAAA
Source organism: Anabaena sp. AL09 (assembly GCF_001672255.1). NCBI lineage: Bacteria > Bacillati > Cyanobacteriota > Cyanophyceae > Nostocales > Nostocaceae > Anabaena > Anabaena sp. AL09. Next base: position 74,591 of record NZ_LJOQ01000056.1, on the reverse strand, counting down.
ATATACACTTGGGGAGAATAACCATTTGCACCAACTACAGCAAATTGAATATTCATTAATCCCACTACAGATAGAGCTTGTGCTAGTTGAACTGTCCATAACCGGATTTGGTTGAGGACTGCGGGAGAAAGGGAAATGGAAGGTAAGGAACAAGCTGAGTCACCGGAGTGAATTCCCGCCTGTTCAATGTGTTCCATGATGCCACCGATGACAACATTACCAGTATGATCGGCGATCGCATCTACATCCACTTCAATGGCGTTTTCTAAGAACTTATCAATTAAAATCGGGTGATCTGGTTCTACTTGCACAGCAAAGTTCATGTAGCGTTCTAACTCAGTATCAGAATAAACGATTTCCATCGCTCGTCCTCCCAATACATAGCTAGGACGCACTACCACAGGATAACCAATGCGCTTGGCAACAATCAAAGCATCTTCATAACTTCTCGCCATACCATTAGGCGGTTGAGCGATATTCAATTCTTGAAGAATCTTTTCAAAGCGTTCCCGATTTTCCGCCATATCTATAGAATCGGGAGATGTTCCCCAAATCTTGGTGATACTATTGGAGTTTTGTAAATATTCTTGCAGGGGAATGGCTAATTTTAATGGTGTTTGTCCACCGAATTGGACAATTATCCCCACGGGGTTTTCGGCTTCGATGATGTTGAGAACGTCTTCTTTAGTTAATGGTTCAAAATACAGGCGATCGCTGGTATCGTAATCTGTAGAAACAGTTTCTGGGTTAGAATTGACCATAATTGTTTCATACCCGGCATCATGTAAAGAATACGCAGCATGACAACAACAATAATCGAACTCAATTCCTTGACCAATACGGTTTGGTCCACCACCCAAAATCATCACCTTGGGTTTATCTGTTGGTAATACTTCCGTTTCTTCTTCGTAGGTAGAATAGTAGTAGGGAGTCAGCGCCTCAAATTCAGCCGCACAGGTATCAACGGTTTTGTAAACGGGGATAACTTCTAGCTGTTTGCGATAGGTGCGAACTTCATCTTCTTTGGTTTTTGTAGCATAGGCTATTTGGCGATCGCTAAAACCATTTCTTTTGACATCATACATTTGCGCTTTTGTCAACTGCTTTAGAGGAGTCCGCTTGAGAAACTTTTCTATTTCTAGCAGTTCTTGTAATTTATCTAAAAACCAAGGGTCAATTGCCGTTAGTTCATAAATTTCCTCATTACTCATTCCCAACTGCATAGCATGACGCACAGAAAAGATGCGTTCTGGGTTAGGAGTCCGTAATTGAGCGCGAATTTGTTCCCCACTGGGCAATTTTTCGGCTTTATCACAACCCCAACCAGCACGACCGGTTTCTAGGGAACGCAAAGCCTTTTGAAAAGACTCATTAAATGTCCGTCCAATAGCCATTGCTTCTCCCACTGACTTCATTTGGGTAGTTAAAACCGCTTCTGAACCAGGGAATTTTTCAAACGCAAACCGGGGAATTTTCGTAACAACATAGTCAATTGTTGGTTCAAAGCAAGCGGGAGTTTTTTTGGTGATATCGTTTTGCAATTCATCCAAAGTGTAACCTACAGCTAACTTAGCCGCGATTTTCGCAATGGGAAAACCTGTCGCTTTAGAAGATAAAGCCGAACTACGAGATACACGAGGATTCATTTCAATTACCACCACGTCACCATTAACGGGATTTACGGCAAACTGGATATTAGAACCGCCGGTTTCGACACCAATTTCGCGGATAATTTTAATGGCCATATCCCGTAACCGTTGATATTCTTTATCGGTGAGGGTTTGGGCTGGGGCAACGGTGATAGAATCTCCGGTATGAATCCCCATAGGGTCGAGATTTTCGATAGAACAGATAATCACGACGTTATCGGCTAAATCCCGCATGACTTCTAGTTCATACTCTTTCCAACCCAATAAAGATTGGTCAATGAGAATTTGGGAAACGGGACTAGCGTCAATCCCTACTTGCGCCATTTCTTCAAATTCTTCTTGATTATAGGCGATACCCCCACCAGTCCCCCCCATTGTAAAGGCTGGACGGATAATTAGGGGATATGTACCAATTTGGAGAGCGATCGCTTTTGATTCATCTAAAGTTGAAGCTGTACCACTGGGACATACTGCAACCCCAATTTTAGCCATTGCTTCGTTAAACAGTTTTCTGTCTTCGGCTTTTTCAATTGCGGGTAATTTTGCACCAATTAACTCGACATTATATTTGTCTAAAACGCCATTTTTGGCTAACGCTACAGCCAAGTTAAGGGCGGTTTGTCCTCCCATTGTTGGCAATAAAGCATCTGGTCGTTCTTTGGCAATAACTTTTTCGACTATTTCCGGTGTCAGCGGTTCAATATAGGTGCGGTCGGCTGTTTCCGGGTCGGTCATGATTGTCGCTGGGTTAGAGTTTACCAGCACGACTTCATAGCCTTCTTCTCGCAAGGCTTTACAGGCTTGAGTTCCAGAGTAGTCAAATTCACAGGCTTGGCCAATCACTATTGGACCTGAACCTAACAGGAGTATTTTTTTGAGGTCTTGACGACGGGGCATAGTTTTTACCTTAGATTACAAAAATACAAATCTTGACTATTTTAAGGGTCTTTATGTCCTCATTATCAACTTTTCCGGGTAGCGGTTGCGTTAAGGGGAAGAATTTATGGGAATGGGGGATTTTTCGTAATGGTTTTTACGTTTTTTTTCTCACGCAGAGGCGCAGAGGCACTCCAGAGAATCTAATTGTTTATTTATTCGTTATGGATTATGACAATAAAGCTGCACAGATAATTAATTCATCTTTCTTTATCTGCGTTTATCTCCGTTCATCTGCGTTCAATTATTTATTGTTAGATATATAAAATAGGCAATAAAAATAATTGCTTTTAAATGCCTGATATAGAAAATGGCAGAAATGGTAATTTACTCTTTTCTGCCAAAAGGATTAATTTTGTAAAATTCTCAATTACTAAAATTTTCTCTGTCTTGATTTTGTTAAATTGAGATTATGAGAAGTTTAATTTTGAGCAAGTTGCACAAAACCCAAGGTTAAGCTATCTTTAGCTAGGAAATGAGCTAAGTGATAAGCTCTTTCTTCAGTTTTTAAGAGGATTTTTTCGTATAAGTAGCGTGTGCCTCTATCACCTAAACTCTCTGCCTGTGCGGCTTGACGGCGAATTACTCCAATTAATGCTTGTTCGGCAATTAGGTTATTTTCTACCATCTTCCGAGCAGAAAACACGCCATCTGCTTCTGGTTCAAAACAGCATAATTCAGCTAATTTACTAAAACTTGCTGCGGGTATTCCGCCCAAACCATTTAAGCGCTCGCCGATTTCATGGATGTGATCTTGTACTTCTCTGTAGCTGGCGTTAAAGAATTCATGCAGTGAATTGAATTCTGCACCTTCAACTACAAAATGATGTTTTTGGTATTGTAAGTACAATGCCTGAAAACTAGCTAATACGACATTAAATCCTTCAACAACTGGGGCGGTAACACTGTGATCTAGTAATACAGGATTGTCGTAAACCTGACCAAAATTGTGTAATATAGTTTGCGTATCAGACATGGTTTTTCTCTCTTTTTAACAGTTATAATTTTTAACTGCTTACTTTTAACATCTTAGCATTTTCAAAATAAAATCAAGGCTACTAAATCTAAAAAATTTTGGCATTATTACCAATCATAAGTATTAATTTCTTGCCTATATCTGTGCTTAAAGATATATATTTGGTATTTATCTTGACTTGATTCTCAAAGTGTGCATATCTCTCTATAAATAAAATATGAGATTTTTTCTCAAAATTAATGACAATATTTTGCAGTTAGTGTATTCTAAAGAAAGAAGCTAAACTCCGACTGACTCGCAAATTTAGGCTGTGGGTTTCTAGTTTTACTGCAATTTTATGGCATTTTGAGGGCTACTCGCTTGAAATCTTCTAGCTCGGACACAGATAAAAAGCACGTTATTGATATAAGTTGGGCAGATCGTTGGCAGGTTTATCAACGCTTACAAGAATTAGATATAATTTGTGTTTGTGAGACTAACCAGCCTTTAACTGTAGAAATAAATAACCCCACCGCAGCTATACAACTTTGGAGTGTAATTCAACAATTCACTGCTTCTCGTCAAGACTTGATTGGAAATATTGAAAATTGTTGGCGTTGTCGTTACCAAAGATTTTAGTTAGACAAATAGGTTAAAAAAATGAGTATATCTACTAATTCAGCAGTGACAGAATTTTGTTTTGAAGGCAGATTTCTGGATTTTGTGATCAAGGATGGATATAAGCTGAAAGGTTTGTTATTGGGAACTTCTGAGGGTGAATGTTATATAAAATTAGCCAAGCATTTACGGAGTGCTTTTGATTTGCGTTTACCTCAAGGGACTTGGCTGCAAGTTGTGGGGACAAAACAATACAATGCGAAAAAAGATCAGGTAACTCTGGTAGCAGAACGAGTTATGGCTGCAAGTGCTGATATGGGAACAGTTGCAGCGCAAAGTCCAGCTAAGACGAAACCAGCTAAATCCCAAACAATTCTAGTTTGTCAAAAATCTGATTGTATGAAGCGTGGTGGTAAAACTTTGTGTCAAGCTTTGGAGTCGGAGTTAATAAATAACGGTTTAGAAAATTCAGTCACTATTAAAGGTACTGGCTGTATGAAGAACTGTAAAGCCGGTCCTAATTTAGTGATGCCCGATAAAACTCGTTATAGTAAAATTCAAGCTGAACAAGTTCCTACTTTGATAGATAAGCATTTTTCTGAGGAAATTCGGGAGAAAGCAGAGGATATGACGGTAAATATTCCCAGCTTTGTGGAAGTTTAGTAAATATAAGATCCCCGACTTCTTTAAGAAGTCGGGGATCTGGGTATCAACAAGTGCTATCTTGTAAACTACCTACGATTTTTCTATTCAACAAATAATCAATATTAGAAGTCGGTGATTTGAAAAACAATGTTGGTCGGTGTTAGCGAAGCGGCACGAAGTGCGGAATAAACACTTTATTGGTCACGTCACTACCAGCAAATACTCCTGACAATAAACAACACAATCAACTAACTATCCATCAGCTTTATCAAAATCGCTTCTAATCTTTCTAAAGCAGCATTAGTTGATTTTTGATTCTCTTCAAAATTGCTTTGGAGAGTAGCAAGGTTAGTATCTAATCTTCCTACCGTGTCATTTAGTCCTACTACCACATCGTTAAGGATGGCATTTCTACCCAAAACGCTGGTAGCAGTTCCTATAAAGTCATCAACCTTATATATCAGTTCCGTCAGGTTAACCGCCGTAGTTTCCTGTTGAACTGCCACGCGCTCTAATATTGCTTCTATCCGGTCTAATCTATCTACTGGTGGTGTATTCATATTGTTTTTGAGGTAGTTGGCGATACCTGCGGACTTAGCCTGGCGATCGCAAAATGGTTAACTTGCTTTTTGATCTTCATATTAAATTAGCTCATTATCTGATAAAAATTAAATTAATAGAGATAAAAATTAGGTTACTAATTGATAGTAACCTAAACAATCATTTGGTAAAAGATTCAAGATAAAATCTCTGTTTTATTGTTCAGAGAGATGAATTGTTGAATCGAGAACAGCAATTAAAGGCTTTTGCATCTGTTTTGAGAAAGCTTGTTTTTCCACCACAAGCCAAACCCGAAGAGAACAGTGCTACCAACAACAGGGAGCGCGTCGGTTTCCCAGGGAACTTCTGTAACAACGACATTATCCAAAGCAGAACCAAAGATGGTTTGATCGAGACTGGCAAAGGAAAGGGTAGTAATATTACTAGTGGCTACAAAATCAAAGGTTTGGGACGACCATCCCATATTCGTGGAACTTTGCCCCGTAACATCAAAGGTAAAATCCCGAGAACTTCCCCCAGCCGACAGCCTTAATATTTTAACTGTTGGACCACCTTCCACATTACCAGCCAAATCGAAGCTAACTGAATACGGATTTCCCGTCCGAGTCGCAAAAGTTTGCTCGATACTCCCAGCTTGCGAACCACTTAAATCTACACTAAAACTACCGTCGGAACTCTTCCAAAGTTTGTTGATATAATCAATATTTCCACGGGCAACTGTCCAATAACCAATGGCAGTCGAATTAGTAGGTACGTTGGTAAAACTAAAATTACTACCTAATGATGAATTTTCAAAGCTACCATTTTTGATCAAATTGATGGCTGAGGCAGGATTGGCCGCTAATAAAAAAGAAGCAGAGAAACCAGCTAGAGTAACAATCTGAAACAGTTTAATGGGAAATGTTTTCATTGTAATTATGAATGTAAGTTAGTTGTAGCGGGCGTTACTTAGATGAACACTATTTGGGGTTGGCTGAAAAACTAATTATCATGAATCAGCAAGTCTTCACGATAAAATCAACATAAATGCTTCTGTAAAAACACTGAAATAACCTATTTATAAGCTATTTGTTGAATTTACATTTGGTTATATATGTTGATTCCTTAACGACAAGTTAGGAAGGAGTAATAACCAAAATTATACTACCAATTGAAAAAAAAAGCAAGCTCCTTAACAAGAATTAAAATTAATTGACTGAATATTGATGGTATTTCCGAAAATATAGTGTTATTCAGATCCAATCTGGAATTTAAAAATCCAAGCTGGTAATAATACTTTTAAAGACAATATTAGTATGATAACTCATACTACGTATTTGTGGCAACTGCTGATACTACACCAATTTTAGTCTTGAAGGGGTTTTTAACTAACCACTCCAGACACAGACAACACAGAAACCAGAAGAGTCATCTATAACTAATTTTCAATTAGTCTTGTTTTATTTAATAGGATTTAAAATTGCTTATGCAGTGAAGATAGTTCTTCCTCGTCAAAACTATGATAACACGGTTTTCAGTTCGTGTCAATAGATTTCCTTCTTTTGAACGCGAAAAAATAATGTTTTTGAAATCTGATCATGTGGCGAAGCCATATTATCCTATTTATTTACTGCTAATAACTGGGAGTTTTCTAATCTTGACAGCCACTTTTCTAAATAAATTTGATTATTTTTTTTCTCAGATGAATCTTGAGTATCCAATGGATAAGGTAAAAGTCCTAAAATCGCGGCTGTGGTTACACAAAACATCGACTTTTGGAAACTCATACAAATTTGTATTCGCAAATCATCTTCACTTCTGAGACTGCGACGATAAATATTATGTAAGTATTCTGGCAAATAATGACGCATATCTTGCATTAATAATGTGGGAGGAATTCCTGCACCACCAATAGGTAAAGGATCTGCGTATAATGCACCATATTGGAATCGAGATTGATCTGGAGGAACTTGATATGCTTGAGCGTTTAAAGACACTGTTCCTAAAAATGGTGTTCCTCTAAAAAATACGGCTTCTACATAAGGAACTGCGGTATCTGCAAGGAAGGTTAAACCAACTGATTTGGGAATCAGATCATAGACTTTATCGCCAATTTTGACACTGTATGTAATTGGTGTCATTGCATCTGCAACTAAAGCCAGTTTAATATGTTCTACAACTTGGGGAATTGATTTAATTTGTCCGTTGTCATAGCGATCTGATAGACTCAAAAACATATCCGCCATGACTCGCCAAAATTGACCTAATCCAGTGTAATAAGCCGAAACTCGTAACTGTTCTATTAAGAATTCGGGAAACAGTTCATTAAGTCCCAAAATCAGGGGATTATATTTAAATTTAGCAGCAATAACAGCTTTAGATCTATCTTGAAATTCTTTAGTATCTAAATATGCGTCTAAACCACCACCACCATGCCACATCATGGTTTTCATGCAATATTCGGCATATTCAAAATTAATCCGATCATGCCATAAATGACGGATTAATTTAGCAAAGGAAATATCACCATCAAAATATTTAAAGAAGGGAAAAAATACTAAAAATTGATGTTCAGCAATGTAGATAAGATTTTTAGAATAAGCATCTAAAACCACTCCATAACTTTTAAGAATGCCAACAACTTCTAAAACGTTTTCGGGACTATCTTTGAGTAATGCTTCTCCAGTTTGTAAGCGTTGAATATATTCAGCTAGGGGGTTGTAAGGGGGATTTTTTTGAGTTTTCATGATGTCAATTCTCCTGGAATTCAACTGTCTTAACTATGATTTTTGGGATTTTTTTGATTTGGTTGATGATCTGGTTGTGGTGATTATTTTTCTCGGAAAGTTAAGAATCCAATAGTTCCCGACTTGCTACTAGATGATGATTATTCGTTTTTACCATTGTAGTAATTGTGGCTTGGGTATAATGGACTAACCAATTAGGTTGAATGCCGAAAATAACGATCGCTACTGCTAGAATGATGGCAGGGATGCGATCGCTCCAATACACACGAGGTAAGTTCATCACTGCTGCTGATAACCGCCCAAAAAAGGCACGATTCAGGAGAATTAGGAAGTAAACCGCAGTTAAACCATTTCCGAGCATTGCTAACAATGTTTGTACCGGAAAAACTGCAAAACTGCCCCGAAAAACAATAAATTCGGAAATAAATCCCACCATTCCCGGTATACCTGCACTGGCCATGACGGCAAAAATCATTAAACTACCAATAACTGGTAAACCTCGTTCTGGGTTAAGTAGTCCCCGAATCACATTTAAATCTCGACTACCAGCTTTTTTATAGACAACTCCCACCAACAGGAATAACATAGCGGATATTAATCCGTGACTAATCATTTGCATAACTGCCCCCAAGACGCTGAGGGGTGTGGATGCGGCTGCTGCTAACAAGACATAGCCCATGTGGCCGATAGAACTATAAGCCACCATTTTTTTCATGTCTGTTTGTGCGATCGCACATGATGCCCCAAACAAGACGCTAATTACTGCCCATGTGGCTAACCAAGGTGCTGCATAAGCCCAAGCATCTGGTAATAAATTCATGCCAAATCGCAGTAAGCCATAAGTCCCTAATTTTAATAATATCCCAGCCAACAGCACAGATATGGGTGTGGAGGCTTCCACGTGGGCATCTGGTAGCCAAGTATGGAAGGGAACGAGGGGGATTTTAATGCCAAATCCTACTAAAATGCCGACAAGGAGTAAAATTTGCGTTGCTAAGGGTAGAGATTGGCAATTTAAGGTTGCTAGTCCAAAACTGGGAGAACCACTCAACCAAACCATTCCTAAGAAACTGGCTAAAATAACGATTCCTGAAAAAGCTGTATAAATCAGAAATTTTGTGGCTGCATAACCTCGTTTTTCACCTCCCCAAATCGCAATTAGCAGATATAGAGGTATTAATTCCAATTCATAAAACAGGAAGAATAATAATAAATCCTGTGCTAAAAATGCTCCTATCACCCCAGCATTTAATAGCAGAATTAGAGAGTAGTAAAATCTCGGACGTTGTTGGGATTCATCGCTGCTATAAATAGCAATACAGGTTAATAATCCATTGAGGATTAATAAAGGTAGTGATAAACCATCTATCCCCAGATTGTAGTTTAAGCCAATAGCATCTACCCAAGGTAAGGATTCAGCAAATTGTTGACCAATTTCTCCAGGGTTAAACTGAGTTGCTAGGAAAATACTCCATGCGAAAATAATCCCGCTAAAGAAGAAAGCAATGATTCGGGATAGTTTACCAGAGATGGTAAAAGGATAGAAACCAATAAAAGCCGCACCAATTAACGGCAGTAAAATCAATGTACTCAGCATAGAGGTTGGGGAGGTTGGGGAGGTTGGAGAGGTTGGGGAGGTTGGGGAGGTTGGGGAGGTTGGGGAGGTTGGGGAGGTTGGGGAGGTTGGGGAGGTTGGGGAGGTTGGGGAAGAATATTACCAATTACCCATTACCAATTACCCATTACCAATTACCCATTACCAATTACCCATTACCTAAAAAGGCAATTTGTCGAATAAACCTAATGAGAAACTAATGGCAAAACCGAGGATGCTAATGACAATGAGGATTGTTAGCATATAGCCTTGGGATTGACCAGAAATGCTGTATTTCAAACTTTGTCCGCTAAAAATCGCAGCAAAGCCGATTAAGTTGACTAGACCATCTACCAAAAAGCGATCGCTCCACGCGGATATCCTCGATAACAACGCCACAGCACTTACAATCGTTAAGCGATAAATGCGGTCTATGTAAAAATCATAGCCTAATAAATCTTGGATAAATCTCCAAACCAAAATTCTCGACCTTGACCAGGCTTTGTGGAGATGAATTGTTGCGCCAATAGTTACTCCAGCAACCGTAGAAGCGACTAAAGATCCAACTATATACCAATCGAGGCTTTCCCAACTAGGTAATAAATACCATTGCTGTAGCATCAGCGGTAATAATAGAGTGAGTATAGTTAAAGTCACCATTGGTAATGCCATTGGCCAGGCAACTTCTGGAGCGCGACGGGTTTTTGGTTGGGGTTGTCCCCAAAAAACTAACCGGAATACCCTAGTTAAATTCAAAGCCGTTAAGCCATTAACTAAGATTAAAACCACAATTACCCAAGGGCTAATTTTGACTAAGCCATCAGCCCATGCTATCATTGCCCAAAAACTGCCGAGTGGTAGTAGTGTTACCATACCTGCTGAACCGACGACAAAAGCCGTGGTTGTGGCTGGCATTTTTGACCACAAACCCCCCATTTCTGTCAAGTCTTGAGTTTGGGTAGTGTAGATAACTGAACCAGAACTCATGAATAACAAGGCTTTGGCAATAGCATGACTCAGAAGTAACATTAACGCCACTCCACCCTGTTCCAAGCCTACCGCTAAAAATACCAATCCCATGTAAGCACTGGTGGAATGGGAGAGCGATCGCTTAATATCAATTTGGGCAATAGATACCAATGTTGCTCCCAATGCTGTCATTATCCCCAGCACCACTAAAGTATTTAAGGCAATGGGGGACAAAGATAATAATGGTTGAACTTTGTAGAGAAAATAAGCACCCCCACCTACCACTAGAGAGTTTCGCATCACCGAAGCTGGGTTCGGTCCTTCCATCGCTTCGTCTAACCACAGGTGCAGGGGAAATTGGGCGCACTTACCCGCAGGACCAGCAATTAAACCTAAACAGAGTAAAGTTGATGTGACTGGATTTAAATCAGCAGTTTGCGCCCACTCATACAAATCCGAAAAATTTAAGCTGCCGGCTAAAGTAGAAAGAGTCACTACAGCCATCAATAGCAACAAATCTCCTACCCGCTTCGTTAAAAAGGCATCTCGCGCTGCGGTCACTACCAAGGGTTGAGCATACCAAAATCCGACCAGTAAATAAGTAGAAAGGGTGAGAACTTCCAGTAAAGCATAGCTGAGAAACAAGGAATCACTAATTGCTAGACCACTGAGGGCGGCTTCAAAAAATCCCACCAGACCAAAAAACCGGGCTAAGGACCAATCTTTTTCCATGTAGCCTAGTGCGTAAATTTGCGCCAACAGACTTAATCCAGTAATTAAAACTGTCGCCCCCACACTGACTACGGAAATTTCTAAAGCAAAAGATAATTGAAAATCAGCAGCTTGAAACCAAGTAATTACTAAATTTTCTTGATCCCGATTCCAGATATCTTTAAATACTAATAAACTATGGACAAAACCTAAGATGGTAGTCAATAAGTTCAAGTAGGCCGCAGGTCTTGGTCCTGTACGTTGGATGATTCCTATGCTCCAAGGCAAAGTTAAAATTGCCCCTAGTAAGCTATAAAGAGGCACGAACCAACTTGTTAAAAATAGAAACTCATTCATCTAATATTTTCCTTGACAACTCATTTCCGATTCTCTTAAACAGCCTTTAAATAATCATTTGCTCAAAAAACAATATCTTTGAGAAAATCTATGTTTTCTTAACTTTTCTTAGCTCAATATGCCTAAGCACATTTACTTTAGATTAGCCTATTGTTGAGCTATTAAATATAATTTAACATTTTAGATATTCTAATAATTGTTGAACAACATTTTTTATTTTTCTGCTTTTTTTAAATTTGTTTTTTAGATACATTGGTAAAATTTGCAGATTTTTACCCACTGTTTATGGTAATAGCTAATCACAGGAAAGATATAGCCAGTAGCTCGTCTATCCCATATATAGCACTCACCAATCCTCCTCATCAAAGAATTAGCTTGGGCTATGAACTATAGTAATTCTCAAACTGATAAAGAAATTATAAAGCATAAGTTGTCACTGTAGGGATCAGTAAACTTTAATGTCACAAAAGACCCTATAAAGTTTTGTTAACTTTTTTTAATATATTTTATTACAAACTATTATAGTAATTTATGTTGCCAGGAATGCCAATCTTTCCTATGCTTAAATGTGGCGGTATTTTGGGATGTAGGATGAGCATCCCCGTCCAAAATTTCCACCCATAGTTCTAATTCGATTAATTTTTTAGGAGTATCTGCGATGCCAATTGCAGTTGGAATGATTGAAACTAAAGGCTTTCCCGCAATAGTAGAAGCTGCTGACGCGATGGTCAAAGCCGCCCGTGTGACTTTAGTAGGATATGAAAAAATTGGTAGCGCTCGCGTTACAGTGATTGTCAGGGGAGATGTTTCTGAAGTCCAAGCTTCAGTGGCTGCTGGCGTTGAAGCAGTTAAAAGAGTCAACGGTGGTGAAGTGGTATCTACCCACATCATTGCTCGTCCCCACGAAAACTTAGAATACGTTTTGCCAATTCGTTATACAGAAGCAGTAGAACAGTTCCGCGCTTAGTTTAAATCTGGTACAAGTAAAAATTTAATTTAAGGACAAAAACAAATGTCAATTGCTGTAGGAATGGTAGAAACTCTAGGCTTTCCAGCCGTAGTCGAAGCTGCTGATGCCATGGTAAAAGCTGCTCGTGTTACCTTGGTGGGCTATGAAAAAATCGGTAGTGGTCGGGTAACAGTTATCGTGCGTGGTGACGTTTCCGAAGTTCAAGCTTCCGTAGGTGCGGGAGTGGAATCAGTCAAGCGCGTCAATGGTGGACAAGTGCTATCTACCCACATCATTGCTCGTCCCCACGAAAACTTGGAATATGTCCTCCCCATTCGCTATACCGAAGATGTAGAACAATTCCGGGAAGGTGTTAACACAATTCGTCCTTTCGGTAGAAGACCATAATTAATAATGCAAATTGCCAGAGTTCGTGGCACAGTAACTAGCACCCAAAAAGATCCCAGTCTGCGGGGTGTAAAGCTACTAATGTTGCAATTAATAGATGAAAATGGCAATCTCCTGCCAGTATACGAGGTAGCAGCCGATAACAGTGTAGGGGCAGGAGTGGATGAGTGGGTACTTGTCAGTCGTGGCAGTGCTGCTCGTCAATTATCAGGTAATGAACAACGACCGTTAGACGCAGCAGTAGTGGCAATTATAGACACCATTTACGTTGAAGATCGTGTAATTTACAGCAAAAAAGACCAGTATAGATAGTCAGTGAAGAGGTAATGGGTAATAGGTGATGGGTAATGGGTGATAGGTGAAAACTTACCAATGACCAATGACCAATGACCAATGACCAATGACCAATGACCACTGACAAAAAGCTTATTTCAGGAGGAATCTCGCAATGGTAGTCCGCAGCACGGCGGCACCCCCAACCCCGTGGTCAAGGAGTTTAGCAGAACCAAAGATCCATGAAACTGCATTTGTCCACTCTTCTTGTAACCTCATTGGTGATGTCAATATAGGTGCAAATGTAATTGTTGCTCCGGGGACTGCAATTAGAGCAGATGAAGGAACACCTTTTAGTGTTGGTGAAAATACCAATATTCAAGATGGTGTCGTTATTCATGGGTTAGAGCAAGGCCGAGTCATTGGTGACGATGGCAAGGAATACTCAGTATGGGTTGGGAAAAGTGCCTCCATTACCCACATGGCACTGATTCATGGACCTGCTTACGTTGGCGATAGTTGTTTTATTGGCTTTCGTTCTACGGTATTTAATGCCAAGGTGGGTGCAGGTTGCATTGTCATGATGCACGCCTTAATTCAAGATGTAGAAATTCCACCGGGTAAATACGTAGCTTCTGGATCAGTAATTACGACCCAGCAGCAAGCGGATAGATTGCCAGATGTCCAAGTGCAGGATCAAGAATTTGCTCACCATGTAGTCGGGATTAATCAGGCTTTGCGGGCTGGTTATCACTGTGCTGCGGATAGCAAGTGTATTGCACCCATTCGGGATGAACTAAATCTTTCCGTAGCTAAATCTTATACAAGCATTGAAGTCGAAGAGTTAGAAAGGAGCAGTGACGTGGCGAGCTATAGCTTAGGTGCAGAAACAGTAGATCAATTACGTTATCTACTAGAACAAGGATTTAAAATTGGTACAGAACACGTAGACCAAAGACGGTTTCGGACAGGTTCTTGGCAAAGTTGTCAAGCCATTGCAACTCGGTCTTTAGGTGAAGCTGTTTCTGCTGTAGAGTCTTGTTTGAGAGATCACAGCGGCGAATATGTGCGTTTATTTGGTATTGATAACGGCAGAAGACGAGTATTAGAAACTATTGTTCAACGTCCTGAAGGTGTTGTTGCTGGTACATCTATCTTTAAAGCCCCTGCTGCTGCATCTGCTGGCAGTTACAACGGTAATGGTAATGGTAACGGTAATGCAGTTGGTAGTGCCAAACTGAGTGCGGAAACTGTAGAACAAATCCGGCAACTTTTGGCTGGTGGTTACAAAATTGGGACAGAACACGTAGACGAGCGCCGCTTCCGAACTGGTTCTTGGAACAGTTGTGAACCAATTCAATCTAATTCGGCTCAAGCAGTTGTAGCTGCTTTGGAAGAATGTATTGAAACACATCAAGGTGAGTATGTACGTTTGATTGGTATTGATACCAAAGCTAAACGCCGCGTATTAGAAGCAATTATCCAAAGACCAAACGGACAAGTAGCATCTTCTGGTAGCACCAAATCATTTACCAGTACCAGTTCTGGAACTGCAACCGCAACCGCAACAGCTACCAGCACCCGTTTAAGTACCGAAATAGTAGATCAATTGCGTCAACTGTTGTCCAGTGGGGCAAAAATTGCAATTGAACACGTAGATCAACGCCGCTTCCGCACAGGTACTTGGACAGTTGCGGGTCAAATTCAGGCTACATCTGAAAGAGAAGCGATCGCTGCTTTAGAAGGATATGTTTCTGAATATCCAGGCGAATATGTGCGTTTAGTTGGTACTGACCCCAAAGCCAAACGCCGCGTATTAGAAGCAATTATCCAACGTCCATAAAGAGGCAGGGTGCAGGGTGCAGAGAGTAGGGGAGAACATTTTTTTCCTTCACTGTACGGGCGAAGCATTTGGAGAACTATTTTTGGCAATGAGCGATAATTTATCTTCCAAATGCTTCGCCCCTACTGACAACTGACCACTTCCGGCTTCCGAGGTAATAAATTCCATGTCTGTATCGCTGCTACGCCTGGGCGATAGATTTGATGCTCATATTCATGGCGATGTGATTATTCATCCCAGTGCGGTCATAGCTCCTGGGGTAGTTTTGCAAGCAGCTACTAATAGTAAAATTGTGATTGGTGCTGGTGTATGCCTGGGTATGGGGTCAATTCTCCAAGTAAGTGAGGGTATTCTAGAAATAGAAGCAGGAGCAAACCTGGGAGCCGGTTTCTTGATGGTTGGTGAAGGCAAAATTGGGGCTAATGCTTGTATTGGTGCAGCGACAACGGTTTTTAACTGTTCCGTAGCACCAGGTCAAGTTATTCCCTCTGGTTCAATTTTGGGAGATAATAGTCGGCAGATTGTTGAACCTTCAGCGGTACAACTAGAATCTACCAATCCTCCCCCAGACAAACCAGAGGAATCAGCCGAAAAACTTGAATCTCCTCATTCTCAACCAGAGAAACCAGAGAAACAGGAAAAAGTATTTTCCTCAACTCAACTCTCGGTTGCGGCTTGTCTGGAGTTTAAACATCAATCTACGCCTGTATCTCCACCTTCACCTACACCGAAAAGCCAGTCTCCACCAGAGTCAGAAACGGCTGTGGTGGGTGATGCTACGTCGGTTGAAACTACGCTCCCAGAGTCTACAGAAACTACCACTGAGGACATAGAACCCAGCGAGTCTGATCTGGAAACTCACAATATTTTTGGCACGCAAATTTATGGACAAGGTAGCATAAATAGGCTGCTGAGTACATTATTTCCCCATAGACAATCTTTGGGCAACGAAAACTCTAACAATTCTTCAGGTTAAGTGTTAAGTATGAAGTGTGAACTTAAGTCCATATTGAAATGCTAGTTTTCATTCTTCTATGATTGAAGACGCTATATGAACCTTATCCTGGAAAATTTAAATGGAAACATATAATCAAAACGCTTTGAGTACGATTCACGCAGCAAGTCGCCGTGATAGCCTCAGAGATACTGCTTTGGGTATGGTGTCAACCCTCAGTTTCCCCGCTATAGTTGGCACGGCTGACATGATGTTAAAGTCGGCTGGAGTCCACTTGGTTGGTTATGAAAAAATTGGTAGTGGTCATTGTACAGCAATTGTCCGAGGTGGCATTGCTGATGTCCGCTTGGCTGTGGAAGCTGGTGTACAAACGGCTGAACAGTTTGGCCAGTTGGTTTCTAGTTTGGTGATTGCGCGTCCTTATCCTAATTTAGATATAATTCTACCTATTAACCGTCTGACTCGATTTATGGGAGATGGTGGTGGATACAGCCGTTTGAGTAATCAAGCCATTGGGTTGGTGGAAACTCGCGGATTTCCCGCTATGGTTGGCGCTTGTGATGCTATGCTTAAAGCTGCTGATGTGCAATTAGCATCCTATGAAAAGATTGGTGCTGGTTTGTGTACGGCAATTATTCGCGGTTCGGTGGCTAATGTGGCTGTAGCTGTGGAAGCAGGTATGTTTGAAGCGGAACGCATTGGTGAGTTAAATGCAGTTATGGTGATTCCTCGGCCATTAGATGAGTTGGAGGAAACTTTGCCTGTGGCTAGTTGCTGGCTGGAAGAACGTCAACCAGTTAATATACCCATTAATATTAAAGATAAAATAACGGATGTGGAAGCGATAGAGTTGCCTGATTTGGCAAAACTGCCTGTGAGAGTTAAGGAAGAAATTTGGAATGATGAATAATGAGCAGCTATTTTTTCTACATACCAATCATTGACTTTTTGTGGTAAATCCCTTGTTCTTAGGTTCAACAGGGTTTTATCTTGCTCACGAGTTAAAAATACCCTTAAACGAGCGCCCATATCTTAATTACCTCAGTAGATTGATTTTCCGTATTTACTCATAACTCATATTAGCAATTACCAATTACCAATCTCCAACTGCTATGATAGGTACCCACAATCCCGCTGTTTTTGTTTTGGTGATTGAACCAGATGAAACCTTGGCTAATCAATTAGCTTTTGATTTGCAAGAAGCTGGCTATGATGCCATTGTGACCCATGATGCAGCCAATGGATTAAAATACTGTAGTGATGCTTCCAGCAATCAAAGTCATCGCCAACCTGCTTTAATTGTTGTAGACCGAATGCTCGTCGGTGAATCAGGACTATCTTTGTGTAAAAATCTCAGAAATATCGGCAATCGTTCTCCTATACTGGTTCTGATGGCCAGAGACACAGTAGATGATCGGATAGCTTGTTTAGACGCTGGTGCTGATGATTACATCCTCAAGCCTTACCGTTCGGAAGATTTTTTAAGGCTGATTCGTCTGTATCTCAAACCTGATATTGATACCGCAGAGCAATTACGCTTTGGGGATCTGATTTTAGATATAGGAACCCGTCGGGCTTTTTACAAGAGTAAGGCCATTGACTTAACCATGAAGGAATTTGAACTCTTAAAGTTCCTAATGGAACATCCCCGTGAAGTATTAACTCGTGAACAGATTTTAGAAAATGTTTGGGGTTACGACTTTACGGGTGAGTCCAATGTCATTGAAGTATATATTCGTTACCTCCGGCTCAAAATTGAAGAAGAAGGTCAAAAACGCTTAATTCAAACTATACGCGGTGTAGGTTACGTACTCAGAGATTCGTAAAATCTATAAAACGAGAAATAATCACAAATAAAGTCTAAATTTGTAGGCAATTTTGCAAAAATTAAGTAAGATAGTCAGAGTCTAAATTGCATAAATAATTTAATTAGTGATTTGGTAAGAGGCTTCAGCCCTGAGAGTGTCAAACAAATACTAATTAACAGAAAATTATAGAATTCTCAATTTACATTTAAGTAGGTGAACTGAAAAATTTAAGTAAAATCGCCCAAAACTCTCTTCCTGTTCCCTGTTCCCAGTTAAGAGTTCCCTTGCCCCAACGACAATTTTTAACGCCAACCTACTTAATCGGAAAATATTAATTTTGTTAACAGCTACTTTTTACCCAATTCAGCAATAATATGGCAGATGATTCCATAATTGAACTGCCGAATATGTCCAGTGCGATCGCTCTAGCTGGATATGGTGAGGCAAATATCAAGCTATTATGCCAACAAACAGGAGCTAACTTAGTTCTGCGGGGACAAGAACTATTAATTTCGGGAACACCTAAACAGGTAGAATTAGTAAAGCGATTAGTGCGATCGCTAGAAAATTTGTGGAGTAAAGGTAATAATATCTCTAGTGCTGATATTCTCACAGCCCGTCAAGCCCTGGACACAAATACAGAAGACCAATTACAAGACCTACAGCGCGATATCCTCGCCAAAACTCGCCGAGGTTTTGAAATTCGCGCTAAAACCTTTCACCAACGCCAATATATAGACGCACTCCGCAGACGGGATTTAACCTTTTGTATTGGTCCTGCGGGAACAGGAAAAACCTATCTCGCGGTAGTTATCGCCGTTCAATCCCTACTCAGTAATCAATTTGAACGGCTGATTTTAACCCGTCCCGCAGTGGAAGCAGGGGAAAAACTCGGCTTTTTACCAGGAGACTTACAGCAAAAAGTCAATCCCTATTTACGTCCTCTTTATGATGCCATTAATGAATTCATAGATCCCGAAAAAGTCCCCAATTTAATTGAACGGGAAATCATCGAAGTCGCACCACTAGCTTATATGCGAGGACGGACATTAAATAACGCCTTTATCATCGTTGACGAAGCTCAAAATACCACACCAGCGCAAATGAAAATGGTTTTA
The DNA here is from genome assembly GCF_001672255.1 of Anabaena sp. AL09. Lineage (NCBI taxonomy): Bacteria > Bacillati > Cyanobacteriota > Cyanophyceae > Nostocales > Nostocaceae > Anabaena > Anabaena sp. AL09. The sequence continues at coordinate 55,516 of NZ_LJOQ01000056.1, read as the reverse complement.
ACCCGATTGGGTTTTAACTCCCGCATGGTGATTACAGGTGATGTTACCCAAACTGATTTACCACATTATCAAAAATCAGGTTTAGATGTAGCTTTGCAAATTCTTAGAAACGTGGAAGGAATTGCGATTTGCGAATTTTCCCAAAAAGATGTGGTGCGTCATCCTTTAGTGCAACGAATTGTTGCTGCTTATGAGAAATACGAAACGTAGTACATTTAAATTGGTCATAAATCTGAAATGAAACACTAACAACTAAACAATCAACAAATATGACAACAACATTGAAAGAATTTTTAGAAGCTTGTGAAACCTTGGGAACTTTGCGCCTAATTGTCACCAGTAGCGCCGCTGTTTTAGAAGCTAGAGGAAAAATAGAAAAGCTATATTACGCCGAATTACCAAAAGGTAAATATGCGAATATGCACACCGAAGGCTTTGAATTTCATTTGAATATGGATATGATTCAACAAGTAAAATTTGAAACAGGTGAAGCTAAAAGAGGGAATTTTACAACCTATGCAATTCGGTTTTTAGATGCAGAAGAAAAACCTGCATTAAGCCTCTTTTTGCAATGGGGTAAACCAGGAGAATACGAACTAGGACAAGTAGAAGCTTGGCAAACTTTAAAAGAAAAGTATGGGGAAATTTGGCAACCTTTAGCCCTAGAAACCTTATAATTTTGAAATCCCTAGATACCCGACTTCTCAAAGAAGTCGGGTATCTAAACTAAATGAATATTATTAATTGTTGAATATGGTGATAAAAATAATTATTAGCTTTTGCTTAATGCTTTTTTTGTTCTTAGGAAATAATCAAGCCCAAGCTGGAGAATTAGCAGAACATTTAGCCAAATTCCCCCAATGGGAAAAATTAACATCAGTCAAACCAGCAGTAGGAGATTTAGTTTACCCTGAATGGATGTCTGGGACTTGGAAAGTTACCAGCACATTAGTAGATTTAGCCGCACCTTTAGCACCGGATATAGTTACACCAGGATTTGAAGGTAATCGTAGTCAATTAAATCAACCAATTAGTTTTTTAGTTAAATTCATAAAAGTTAAACCAACTAATTCGGGTTTAAAAATTTTTGCTAACTTCCAAAAGCAAGCATCAATATTAGTTGCAGATAGAGAATTTAATAGTTTAAACCTATCCAGAGCTTATTTAGGGAATGAGGCTGTTTTATCATCCAAAGTAGATCCTCAATCTCCCAATCGTCAAATTACATTTTTGCGGGGTGAACGGCAATTAATTTCTATTATCAGCGATCGCGCCACAGAAACAACAGCAGATGATCAATTCATTACTTCTGAAGTTTTCCAACAATTATTTAAAGGTAGTTCTCGTCCATATTTGAATACTGTAGAATCAACTACCGCTTATCAAAAACTTTCTCCGTCATCTCCAGCCATTACAGCAAATCAAGTAACCGCTGTCTACCTTGCACCCCAAGATCCTGATTATTTTACCGCAGGTTCTCAACCAGTGGCTTTATATCGGTATCGGCTAGAATTTTTTCCCCCAAGCTGAACTTCTAACCCGCTTATACTCTCTACAAAAAAAATGGAGAACTAATCGTGTAAATCTCGGAAACTACTTTGGAGTAAAGGATTCAGACTTTACCAAAAATATTTTCTCCAACCCCTTGCCAAACCCAGAGACTACTGCTATTATAGTTAAGCGTGGGACACAAACGGGTCGATGTCCGAGTGGTTAATGGAGACGGACTGTAAATCCGTTGGTTTACGCCTACGCTGGTTCAAATCCAGCTCGGCCCATATCCTACAGAAATTAAGAATTATAAATGCTGTGCTATAAATAAATGCACAGCATTGTAAGTCTTATTTTTGGTTTCTATTTCGCCCGTGTGGCTCAGTGGTAGAGCACACCCTTGGTAAGGGTGAGGTCACGAGTTCAATCCTCGTCACGGGCTTTTTAAACAGCATTTACAAACAAGTGGTTTAACGCAAGTTGAACCACTTTTGTTTTTTAGTAAGTATGGCAGTAAGAAAATAATCCAAAAATATCTTGTTTTGACTTTGTTGGCAATTCCGTCAAGGCATTGAGCCGATGTGTTTTTTCCTGCAAGATGACCTCAAAAGTCCTGATTTCTCCCTACCTAACACGGCTTTTTTGGCACTAATGTATCAAAGTATCAAAACCATATAGGACAAAGGTTTTCAGGCCATCTTGCAGCTTTTTACACCTATCTCAGTTTCACGTCAAGTTCGGCTCCCATGGAGGGTCCGAAGTGAGTGTGCAATCAACCATCAGCCGATGTTGAAATCGGATGCGGTTAACGCGGGAAAAAGATCCTGGGGCGAGAGCGGGTCGGAAGGAAAATAGGCGTTCAACTTGCTGAGTGTGGCAATTTGTACACCTGGGGACGTGCCAGTGCCATCTATATCGTACGAGAGCGCTCCATTGTTGCTGTTGTAGACAATTCTGGTATTGCTCCTTGTGGCCTCCGCAATAACATTGGCCGTGCTTGAACCAGCAATAGATTCAAATTGGTTGACAATCGAAAGCTGAGAGTAGAGGACACTGCTGAGAACCAGCTTGTCAAGGCCAGGCGAGAAATCAGTGATTCTATCAATACCAGTTGTTGCAAGTAGCTGATCGAAGTAGAAGCTGTCATTGCCCATTCCACCCGTCAGTACGTCAGATCCTGCTTCACCGTAAAGCTTAACATTGCCCTCTCCACCTTTGAGCGTATCAACGTCGTCCCCACCAAAAAGCTGATCATTGCCAGCTTGGCCATTTATATCATCAGAGCCGGTCTCGCCAAATATCCTGTCACGGGAGTTGGGGTGTAGCAGGTCGTTGTCAAAATCTCGCCAACTCACATAGGGAAGCAGACTGGCTTTGAGGCTTCGGAAACCGCTGGTGGGTTTCGCCCCCACAGCGTTGAGAGGTCCGGGTAATATTGCTGTTGACGGCTTGTTGTCGGATGTCCTTGTCTGGTAGTAGTTTAGTCCGACACGCAGATAATCAGAAACATCCTTAACAAACTGAATATCGTTAAGGGAGGAGTCGACGACAGAGTTGTAGACAGATTTGTAACGGTAACTTTTAACACCCATTGATTTTTCCTTTGTTTATTGCGTTCTGTTGTAACTATTGTAGCTATTAAGTAGGTGAACAGGAAAATTTAAAGGTATGTAACGATATGTAAAGTTGTCTCAATGCGATATTCTGATTGAGTTTCAGCCATTTTACAAAACGCAATACCCCTCATTTTTATTTTGTTCACTTACTTATTGTAACTAGGGCTTGGTTAGTTTTGCAACTCCCACTAAAAAATTATTATACAGATGTTGTCACAAATCGGCACAGGGAATGAGTCTAAAAGATACTCCGTCATTAATATAACGAAAATTAGCTTAGTCTATTAGCTAACAGAAATCTGCGTGATATTTTGTTATAAATAATTTTGCAAGTTGATATTATATTATCAGCGCGTAAACATTCCCAGGGTGTTATCTGCCATAAACACCATTTTGAGGAAATGTATGCGCTATCAACCCTATGGGAAAAAACGTAATTTTTCCGTCATACCTGCTGTAAGATTTGTCAGCGTTACGTTTTTTTTTGGAACTTTAATCTTTTGTGGTTTCTCTACAGGTTCGTTCATGATTTCATATCTTATATCCAGCTTAAACATGATTCAAACTACCTCAATTCCTGGTACTAAAGAGAAGGAAAAGTGTGAGTCAAAAAATGAAGTTTGGCGAGATAATAAATGTTGGGATTATGAGCATAATCCCTCATTTTAAATGATTTCAATGGCTACTTTTCTTTGTGGGAGAAGTTACTGCTGCTGGTTTGGCAATTTCTTGCTTATAAAAGCGAACTACCTTCAGCACATAATCAGCAGTAAAGCCTTTCTCACAGCCTGTATAGCTACCAGTCATCCACCAACAAGCAACACCACGCACAGCACTATTTTCATTGTTATTAGTGGCTAGAAATTGCTTATTTAATTCTCGGTTGGTGATACAAGAAATAACTTGACGAGCTATTTTGGGATCATTTTCAAACTGAGTTGGTGTTAATTCCTTCTTGAGACAAGTTTTCGTCCAACCTTTGAGAGTTTCTGGTTTAACTTGCCATGCGCTGTAATATCCATCATTGCGCTTTTTTGTCTGGGGTGCAGCTAGTCGCAAAGCTTCTACCATTGCTGCAACTTGGGTATCAGAAACAGGCTGTTTTGCTTGTGCTAAGGACGGTAAAAATCCTAAGCTGATAATAATACCGCTAAATATGAATGCTATCGGGTTTTTGTTCATGATTTTAAAATTATTGAAAATGTCAAGATTTAGGAATGTGAATTAAATAAAGTATAACTTTTAATTTATGTAATCTAATATTGGGTTGCGCTGTGGCTTTACCCAACCTACAAAGAATTGTCAGTTAATAAATTCACGTTTTTTAGCATACCATATTTAACAAGCAACTAAATCTTCAATAGCACTGGCTTGATTTGGTAATGCGGCTGTTAAAACCTCACTGCCTGATTCTGTAACTAATACATCATCTTCAATGCGAATTCCCCGCACATCTGAAAATTGTGCTAATCGTTCCCAATTGACTAAATATTGATATTGAGAACGAGTTTTTGGATCATTTAAAATTGCGGGAACTTGATAAAATCCTGGTTCAATTGTCACTAACATTCCTGCACGCAAGGGACGATTTAACCGTAAATAACTTAAACCAAAACGACTACTTCGGCTTCTTCCTTGATCATAGCCGGCAATGTCTCCCAAATCTTCCATATCATGAACATCTAAACCTAAAAGATGCCCAATTCCGTGGGGAAAAAATAAAGCATGAAGATCCATTTTTACTAAATCTTCTGGTTTACCTCGTAAAATTCCTAAATCTACCAAACCTTGAGCAATTACAGTTGCTGCTAATAGATGAATTTCTGCATATTCTACACCAGGAGCTATGTTTTGAATACAAGCATCATGGGCAGCTAAAACAATATCATAAATATCTCTTTGAGTAGATGAAAACTTACCAGAAACAGGCCAAGTGCGAGTAATATCCGCAGCCCAACCTGTCTGGGTTTCCGCGCCCACGTCAGCTAAAAGTAAATCTCCTGGTTGTAGAGAGTGGTAATAATGATTATTGTGTAAAACTTCACCATGAACTGTCACAATACTGGTGTAGGCAGTGGTCATATTCTCACCCATAATTACTGCTTCCATTGCGGCACGGACTTCGGCTTCGAGTTTAGCTGAAGGTGTTGCCGCCATTCCTGCTTTGTGTGTTGTTACACTAACTGCTGCTGCTTTACGTAATTCTACTAAGGCTGCTGCGTCATGGGTAAGCCGCAGAGAAACAATGGCTTTTGCTAGTTCTAAATCAATTCCTTCTAGTTGATTTTTTGGTAAAACCCGGCGATTTAAAAGTTGTGTTTGCTGTGTCCAAGTAGTAGCATCTTGAACGTGAAGAGTGGCCGCATTTTCTAAATAATTTCCTAATTCTGTCATTGTTTTGGCTTCATCAGCGCCTATTTTGGCGGCGATTTCTTCACGGCTGGGGGTTTCTCCATGCCACAGGGCGCTACTGGGGTGGGGGTCATCTATAAATAGTTGTAGTTTGCCACTTTCTAGGCGAATGGCGGCATTTTCGAGGGGAATTCCGGCGAAATAAAGGAAATGGCTGTTAGCGCGGTGGGGGAAGGTATTGGCTGGGAAGTTGCGGGGACTGCTACTACCTGACCAAAGAATGGCGGGAAAGTCTATGATTTCTGCTAGTTTTAGGCGACGGTGACGGAGGGTGGTTTGCATGGGAAATCTAGATTAAGGTTTCGCGCAAAGGCGCTAAGGAGCAAAGGCGCTAAGGAAGAAGGAGTTTAAGGGTGTCAATTATCTATGTTTTTCTTTTCTGCTATTCTTAATTTAGCAGAACGGGAACGGGGGTTTTGTTTTATTTCTTCTTCTGTGGCCATTATGGGTTTTTTTGTCAATATCCTCAATAATGGCGAATTTCTCAAGCCATGTTTAACTGGTCTGTCTTCTAAGCTGTGAAAGCTGATTATGGCGATTCTTCCCCCAGGAATCAGGGCGTTTGGGGCTTTTTCTATGAGGGTTTCTAGGGCTTTTAATTCGTCGTTGACAGCAATTCGTAAGGCTTGAAAAACACGAGTTGCGGGGTGAATTCTCCCATGTCGGTATTTAGGGGGGACGGAGTATGCGATCGCATTTGCTAATTCTGTAGTAGTATCAAATGGGCGTTTCTCAATAATTCTTCTGGCTATTCTGCGAGAAAGTCTCTCTTCACCATATTTAAAGAATATATCTGCTAATTCTTTTTCGTCCCATTCATTTATAATATCTCCAGCGGTGAGGGATTGTTGTTGGTTCATTCGCATATCTAAGTTTGCGGTATTTCTAAAACTAAAACCTCGTTCTGGATGATCTAAATGATAGGAACTTACTCCTAAATCGGCTAAAATTCCATCATAACTATTTTCGATAAATTGGTAATTGGCAAAGTTGCTATGAATAAATTTGACTCTATCTCCAAATTCTGCTAAATTCTCTTTTGCGGCTTTTAAAGCATCCTCATCTTGGTCAACACAAGTTACTTTTACATCTTCAGCAGTTTCTAGTATTAAGCGACTGTGACCACCACCACCAACAGTTAAATCTAAATAATTTCCACCAGGTTGGATATTTAAACCTGTAATCACTTCTTGACTGAGAACGGGAATATGAGAAAATGTAACTTCTTCTAAATCTAGGGTTGTTTGTAAATCTGATTGCATTATTAGTTGATTAATTAAAATGTAAGTGCTTTTTGCTTTTCAATGACAGGATTAAAATCAATTTCTTTCCAATCTTTAAATAATTCAGCAATTTGTTCAGGTGTTGTAAAATTATCTGTGAAATATTCAAATTTGCCAAAATTAAGATTGAGAAAAAAACTCAAAAAACTACAATGATCTTTTGCACCAAAACCAAGTGGACAATCAACACGCAAATTATCTATACTTGTTCCATATTCATGAATAATATCACAGATTTTTTCAATTCTACTAGAATATTTATGACATAATTCTGATAATTCAAAAGGATTTTTACCGATTTCACAAAATAACTCTATTGCTTGATAGGTTAAATTTGTAGGACGATATTTAAAATCAATCAATGATTGACAGATATCTAAGGCTTCAACAAACTTTTGTTCAGATGTTTTGTTCATTTTTGCTTATCTCCTTTAGTTATAATTATAGACCAAGGGTATTCATTTTGAGCTATTTTATGAGCGTCTAATTGATTTAAACCTTGATTCATTACCAAGTCAGATTCCAAAATTTCGTGCTTTAGTAAAACCTCATCACTATCAATTTCTTCTCCTAGTGTCATTCTTTCCCAACTTTGAGCCATACGTAAATCAGGGATAAATTGATTTTGTAATACTCCCTTACCAAAAGCATACTGTTTAGCTCTTTCAATATCCTCAAAATTTAATTGATACCGATTGGCTATTTTGAGAATATCATCTTTTGATTCTATAATTCTATCATAAGCTTTCATAGCTTCTTTGAGATATTTTTTCTCAAGTTTATTCAGATGTGACCATCTATCTGTAAGATAAATTTCATCATTAGGTTGATTGGGGTTAGATGCTGGAATATTAGACAATTTATTCAGGAATCGTTAGTTGAATTGACAAAATACTTCTATGAGTAATTTTTTAGCCATAGATATTAATTAGGGTAATTATAAATTAAATCTATGTTGCTACGAGGATAAAATCAGCAAAATCACCAAGACCTTGATACAATTTTAGTTTAGTCATCCAAACCGCGAAGATTTCTCCCCATTCCCACACCCCCCAGGTACATGAAAAAAATCCAGATTCTCAATCCCTGATATATCAAGCTTCCCTATAATAATTGAAGTAGCGGCACAAAATAAAACATCAAGTCCAAAACCAACTCTGCTATTCTCTCTCCAACGTCACCCTGTAGAGATAATCTAGAAATTATCCCTATAAGCTAAATTTTGGCAGACAATAACAATCGCAGCAGGTTAATCTTAGCGGGTCAATTTACAACATCCACAACAGGAGAACAGCAAATCTATGAGTAGAATAGAAACCCGCACCGAACCAATGGTGCTAAATATGGGACCTCATCACCCATCAATGCACGGGGTTTTACGTCTAATTATGACACTAGATGGTGAAGATGTCGTTGACTGTGAACCAGTCATAGGCTACCTACACCGGGGAATGGAGAAAATTGCCGAAAACCGTTCTACAATCATGTACGTCCCCTACGTCAGCCGTTGGGACTACGCTGCGGGGATGTTTAATGAGGCGGTGACAGTCAACGCACCGGAAAAATTAGCAGGTATCACCGTACCCAAACGCGCCAGCTATATCCGCGTGATTATGCTGGAACTAAACCGCATTGCTAACCACCTATTATGGTTTGGGCCATTCCTCGCTGACGTGGGGGCGCAAACACCCTTTTTCTACCAATTCCGGGAACGGGAAATGATTTATGATCTGTGGGAAGCCGCCACTGGCTACCGCATGGTAAATCACAACTATTTCCGCGTGGGTGGTGTTGCTGCTGATTTACCCTATGGTTGGGTAGATAAGTGTTTAGATTTCTGCGACTATTTTATCCCTAAAGTTGATGAATATGAACGTTTAGTTACCAATAACCCGATTTTCCGCCGCCGCATTGAGGGTTTGGGAACTATTACCCGTGAAGAAGCGATTAACTGGGGACTTTCTGGACCAATGTTACGCGCTTCTGGGGTGAAATGGGATTTACGGAAAGTTGACCACTACGAATGTTACGACGATTTCGATTGGGATGTCCAGTGGGAAACCGTTGGTGATTGTCTTGCTCGTTACATGGTACGGATGCGAGAAATGCGCGAATCTGTAAAAATCATTCGTCAAGCTATTGCTGGCTTACCCGGTGGTCCCTACGAAAACCTGGAAGCAAAACGGATAATGGCTGGGAAAAAATCCGAATGGGATGCTTTTGATTATCAATACGTTGCTAAAAAAGTTTCTCCTACTTTCAAAGTTCCCCAAGGTGAAATTTACTCCCGCGTTGAAAGTGGTAAGGGAGAATTGGGAATTTATTTAGTAGGTGATAATAATGTTTTCCCTTGGCGCTGGAAAATCCGCGCCGCAGATTTCAACAATTTGCAAATTCTTCCTCATTTACTGCGGGGAATGAAGGTTGCGGATATTGTTGTTATTCTTGGTAGTATTGACGTAATTATGGGTTCTGTTGATAGGTAATAGACCTGTCAATTTTCATAGGTAGGGGTTTAGCAGTGCTAAACCCCTACACATCTAGGTTTTTCGTGATTTCGTAAAAGTTCAAATCTCGGTACAAATATAAGTTTCTTACTAATAGGTTGATTCATCTTTAGATGACTAAACTAGTTAATTTTTTTTTAATTTTTAATTGTTGCAGGTTGAATCTGATTTTGGAATAAAGGACGGACAATTAAATATCCAGCCCCAAAACCAGTTAGCATAATGAATATAATAGTAATTACTAGCCATAACCCATTTAATCCTTTTGTCTGAGACTGAGGATTAGGAGAATAACGGACTTTCTTTTCTTCTATCAATACTTTTTCTGATACTGGAAAATTAACATCTTTTGTTGGTGTAACAGACTCCTGACGACCGTTTTGGGGAGGTGTAGCTTTTATTACTGCTTTTCGACGAGGGGTAATAGGCTGTTGTCGTGGAGGTGCTGTTGTCACGGTTGGCTTATTTGTATATCTCACCTCCTGATGATTACGGGGTGTAGGTTGAGGTAGATATTCTTCCTCGTTATGAGGACACGGTGGTGCGGGAGGGCTGGGTGCTGAAGTCTCAACTAATTTTTTTAGTTCTAAGCAAGATTCAATAACTTTAGTTATTTCTTGACGCAGTTGTTGATTTTCCTGGGATAATTTTTGATTATGACTGGTAACTACATTTAGTTTAGATTGTACTGCTTGTAACTCCGCTGTCAATTCTCGGTAAACCCAAAGGGGAACAGAGGGAGGGTAGTTGTTAGGTGGTTGACTATAATTAGATCCTGTAGTTGTTTCCATGGATATTTTAGTATCAAAATACAGTAGTTAGAGTAAGGATAATCAGGAGCAGAATATAGTTATTTATGAAATTATGCCCAAAAATAAGGGAAAAATGCCCAAAAGTCCAAGATTGGACAGTAACTATTTTTCTGCGTATTTCTGGGATTAAATAATTAAACTTATCAGTATAGTAACTAATTATATGTGATTAATACAACTTTTAAAAAAATTGGTTTATTTGATCAATAATGGGAAAAAGTGGCCTACTGGTCCTTGTCCTTTGCCAATATCTAGAGAATAGGTAAGAGCATTTGTCACATATTCTTTTGCTGCTTGTACTGCTGTCCAGAGGTCTTTACCTAAAGCTAGGTTAGCAGCAATGGCCGCTGATAAAGTACAACCTGTGCCATGAGTATTTTTTGTCTCTACCTGTTTCGTTCTCAAAATCTGCAATTTTTCTCCATTAAACCAAACATCAACACCCCGCAAATTTCCAGACATTCCTCCACCCTTGACTAAAACAGCCTTTACTCCCAATTCCCTGTGCATAATTGCCGCTGCTGCTTGCATATCTGCTAAGGAAGTAATTTCTAACCCGCTTAAAATCTGCGCTTCATAGCGATTTGGAGTAATAATAGATGCTAAGGGAATCAGAGTATTCCGTAAAGTTTGCACGGCATTATCATCAATTAATTGCGCTCCTGTGCGTGATACCATCACAGGATCAACTACTAAATTATTAATTTTATAAGCTGCTATTTGCTGGGCTACAGCCAAGATAATTTCTTGGTTAAGTAACATTCCCGTTTTTGCAGCTTGTACGCCAATGTCCTCTACAACCGCCTGAATTTGGGCGACAACAACTTCGGATGCGATCGCATCAACCCTTCTGACTCCTACAGTATTTTGGGCTGTAATGCAGGTAATAGCACTTGTTCCGTGGACGCAGTGAAAAGCAAAAGTCCGTAAATCGGTTTGAATTCCCGCACCCCCACCACTATCAGAACCGGCAATTGTTAAAGCAACAGGGACGAAAGTTTTGTTTGTTGTCATGATAGAGTTTAAATATTAAAAATAAATATATCAATTTATTTTCACCTGACTAGCTGCTTTTGTAGCCTTTTCTCTAGCTTCGGAAATATCCCCACCTTTTGCTAAAGCTACCCCCATACGACGATAAGGATGAGCCGTAGGTTTACCAAATAACTTAATATCTACATCTTTTTCGGCTAAAGCTTCAGCTACACCAGTAAAAGTAATAGAATCAGACTTTTCGGAAGCTAAAATTACCGCACTTGCTGAAAATCCTAACTGTTCAATATGGGGAATTGGTAAACCTAAAATGGCTCGGAGATGTAATTCAAATTCATTCAAATTCTGAGAAATTAATGTCACCATTCCTGTATCATGGGGTCGAGGAGACAGTTCCGAAAAAATCACCTCATCTTTAGTAATGAAAAACTCAACACCAAAAATTCCCGCACCACCCAAAGCATCAGTAACTTTTTTGGCAATTTCTTGAGATGCTAAAATTTTATCTTCAGAAATAGCTGCGGGTTGCCAAGATTCTTGATAATCTCCTCTTTCTTGACGGTGGCCAATGGGATTACAAAAAATTGTGGGTGCGTTCCATTGTTTAATTGTCAGTAAAGTAATTTCAATTTCAAAATTAATGAATTCTTCAACAATTACCTTTTGGCTATCACCACGAGAATTAGAAATAGCATAATTCCAAGCTTTTACGACTTCGCTGCTGTCATTAACTACAGATTGACCTTTTCCAGAAGATGACATCACAGGTTTTACAACATTAGGAAAACCAATTTCTTCGGAAATGATAATTAATTCTTCTAAAGTAACTGCATAACCATATTTAGCAGTTCTAATTCCTAATTCTTGATGTGCTAATTCTCTAATTCTGTCGCGGTTCATTGTGTAGTTAGTCGCCGCTGCTGTGGGAATAACTGTAATTCCTCTTTGCTCAAATTCTTGTAATTTTTCAGTTCTAATTGCTTCAATTTCAGGAATAATAAAATCGGGCTGATGTTTATTTACGACTGCTTCTAAATCATCAGCACTCAGCATAGAGATAACTTCTGCACAATCAGCCACCTGCATCGCCGGAGCATCAGCATATCTGTCCACAGCAATGATATAATTGCCTAAACGTTGAGCAGCAATTACAAATTCTTTTCCTAGTTCACCTGAACCAAGCAGCATTAATTTTTGGGGTAGTTTTAGTGCCTTAATCATGAATTAGATAATTTTTTATAGGTAGATGGGGTATATTCTACATTATTTTGCCTGTATTTTGATAAACAACTGTTCCTAAAGCAACTCCTTCCCGTCCTGCTCATCCTCCTGAGGTATTAACTACACTTAACTAAAATAATGACCGAAAATATTGATAACTCCACCCATTTAACACAAAAATGGTTAGCCGAAATTCAGTCTCTGACACAACAGATGACGAAATTTCAGCGTGAACGAGATGAAGCTTGGGAAAGTTCGCAAAAATGGCGACAACTTTATAATACCGAAGCAGAGCAACGACGTGCAGATACGAAAATGCACCAGGAAGCCATAGCATCTGTAAAAGCTGAAGAACAAAAATTTTTAGGTGTCAATACTGAAATAGGTACTGACAGCACCACAGCTATTCAGCAACAAATTTCCCAATTTAATTCTATAGAAGAGTTACAAACTCAATTATTAGAAGTTATTCAAGAACGTGATTATTTATTACAAGCTTTGAAACTAGAGCAAGAAAATCACGCTCAAACCCGCAAAGGTCTGACTACAGCCTTAGGGGATGCTATTGATAGTCTGGCACGTTCCAGGGCAGATAGGAAGGATGCAGAGGTTTGTTGAAAGTTTTTCCAGAAACCATAGGATTTAGATAAAGGGAAAGCTGACGGACTTGAAAAGATAACTCTACAATTGGAGTGAGAAGGGGGAGTGATTAACAATAGCAGTTTATATACAAATCAAAGCATCTATTTAAGATATAACCTTTATAAACAGGCTACTTATCTTACTACTATTTCCATTCTGAATCCAGTAGGTTTTATATATGAATAACCAACAAAGAACTAACGGTATTTCTGCCGGTGCGGTAGCAGCTATTTCCGCAGCCGTAGTAGCAGTAAGCGGTGGTGTGGCTTGGTTTTCTGGACAGACTCCAGATACTCCCACACCTACCAATTCTTCGCAAACTATTAAGCAGCCAGTCAAGCAATCAACAACCCAACAAGGTAATGAACAGACTGCTAGTATATATTGGCTCAGATCCCAGGAAAATCGGCTGGATTTAGTTCCCCAACCTTTTAAAGTTGCAGCTACCCAACCCAACCAAGTTTTAGAGGCAGCATTTAAAACCTTATTAGCAGGTCCTGGTGAAGGCACAGATTCTACTACTATTCCCCAGGGGACTCAACTATTGGGACTAAAAGCCGAAAACAATGATATTCATGTGAATTTATCCGCAAACTTTACCACTGGTGGAGGTAGCACTTCCATGATGGGGCGTGTGGGACAAGTTGTATATACTGCTACTAGTTTAAACCCTAAAGCCAAAGTATATATTGAAGTCAATGGGAAACCCTTAGAGGTTTTAGGGGGTGAAGGTGTGGAATTACAACAACCACTCACCCGCGAAAGTTTTCAGAAAAATTATCCGCTTTAGTCAGTTGTTAGTTGTCAGTTGTCAGTTGTTAGTTGTCAGTTCTCAGTTGTCAGTTGTCAGTTGTTAGTTGTCAGTTGTCAGTTGTCATTGGGAAAATTCTTTCTCTTCCCCAACTTCCCCAACTTCCCCAACTTCCCCAACTTCCCCAACTTCCCTAACTTCCCTAACTTCCCCAATTTCCCTGTTCCCTATTTAATACTTAATCAGGGTTAATTCTCATTAAAGGCTGACCATATTCTACGGGTTCGCCATTTTGAACTAAAATTTCCATTACTTGTCCAGAGACTTCGGCTTCAATTTCGTTCATCAACTTCATTGCTTCAATTATACAGACACTTTGACCAGCTTTAACGCGATCGCCTACTTCCACGAACGCTGCTTCTCCTGGGGCTGGGGAGCGGTAAAATGTCCCTACCATTGGTGATGGGACTTCAACCAATTTTTGATTAATTGGTGAAGAAGAATGAGGAGGTTGTGCTAATGAATTATCAATAACTTTATTGATTACACCCCCCTCAGACATTGAACTTGGTAAGGCTGTAGATAGCAACTGGGTTACACTGGCACTCCCTACAGCACTAACCGTTCCTTGGGCATTATTGCTAAAGCTGACAGCTTTTCGGACTGTTAGCTCAAATTCATTATTTTTGAGAGTAACTTCCGCAATATCTGTTTGGGCAATAGTTACTAATAGCTGACGGATTTCATTAAAGTCTAATGTCACAATTATTTTACCTCCACCTAACTGTTAAATTAAAATTCTAATTAAGGCAGGGATTTAATCCCTCTATAAAAAAGGGATTGAAATCATTAGCACCAACTTGAGATTTTGGACTTCGCTCAGTTGAACGATTTTATTCCTGACTATTCCCAGTTGGTATCAAAAAAATAGGAAAATTATTCCCTGCCTAAATACTTATCTTCCCTGGTATCAATTTTTATGCGTTCCCCTTGGGCAATAAACAAAGGAACCATGATAGTTGCACCAGTTTCGAGAATTGCGGGTTTAGTACCACCTGTGGCAGTATCACCTTTAACACCAGGATCTGTTTGCACAATTTCCAAAACTACAGAATTAGGTAGTTCTACTTCTAGAACTTGTTCGCCCCAGCGAATCACGTTAACTTCCATACCTTCCTTTAGGTACTTGACGCGATCGCCAATTTGCAATGTAGTTAATTTACCTTCTTCATAAGTCTCCATATCCATAAAGACAAACTCATCACCGTCCTTATAGGTATATTGCATCGTCACTTTTTCCAAAGTCGCTTGAGGAACGCTTTCCCCAGCCCGAAAAGTTTTTTCTAACTGTTTCCCAGTTTGAACACTTTTTAATGTTGTCCGTACGAAGGCAGAACCCTTGCCTGGCTTAACGTGAAGAAAATCTATCACGCGCCAAACCGAACCATCTAATACAATTGAAACACCAGGTCGAAAGTCGTTACTAGAGATCATGAAACTTTCAAATTTTGCAAGACAATCGGCATTTATTGTACCCTTCCCGCGCCATAAGTTGTTAGTTGTTAATTGTCAGTGGTCAGTTGTCAGTTGTCAGGAAAGAAGCAACAGGTAATAGGCAAAATTAATATTTCTTCCCCTGCCTCCCCTACTTCCCCTACTTCCCCTACTTCCCACTTCCCCTGCCTCCTCCATCCCCAGTCCCGCAATATGGGAAGATAATCAATGAATTACTTCCAGTCAACACTTTGATGCTGAAGAAAGGGAAATTTCATGTTGAACTTATTTAAGTCCTGGGTGAAGAACGGCCTAAAGGTAATATTGCTATTAACAATATTTTTAGGCACAGGTACGGCTGGGTGGACTCCCACTAGTAACGCTGGACTACCAGCGGGAAACGCAATTACCGACGGGAAGGCTCTGTTACGCTATGCACTGCCGATAGATAATCAACCTGTACGTAAACTACAAGCTAGTTTAGAAGACATTTCTAACCAACTGCGGGCAAATAAACGATGGGGTGCAGTTAATAATGACCTCAAACAGGCATTGCGGATACTCGATAAACCTTCCCAAATATTAGCAAGCGTTCCGGAAGAACGCCAACCTCAAGCCCAAGCTTGGATGACTGAATTGAAATCTGGCATCATAGAACTGCAAGAACTTGTTAAAACTAAACAAAAAGAACCCATTCTTGAGGGCAGAGCTAAATTACTGAATCTTGTTAGTTTGTTAGAAGAATCAATGGTGACGAAATTCCCCTTTGAAGTTCCGGCTGAATACAGTAACTTACCCCAACTCAAAGGACGAGCTAGGATTGCTTTTAAAACCAATAAAGGCGATCTTACTGTAGTTGTAGATGGCTATAGCGCCCCTGTAACCGCTGGTAACTTTGTAGATTTGGTCCAACGAGGTTTTTATAATGGTTTAGAATTCACCCGTTCGGAAGAATCTTACTTTCTCCAAACCGGAGATCCTGTAGGTAAGGAAGTCGGTTTTATTGATCCTCAAACTGGCAAATACCGGGCTGTTCCCCTAGAAATTTTAGTCGCAGGTGAAAAAGAACCAACCTATGGCACTACTCTCGAAGAAGCTGGGCGTTATTTAGATATGCCTGTTTTACCGTTTTCGTCTTTTGGTGCTTTAGTGATGGCCCGGCCAGAAAATGAAGTTAATGGTGGTTCTTCCCAGGTTTTTTTCTTTTTGTTTGAACCAGAACTTACTCCAGCGGGACGGAATCTTTTAGATGGTCGTTATGCTGTTTTTGGTTATCTGACTGAAGGTAGAGAGATTTTAGATAAACTTAAAGCTGGTGACAAAATTGAATCAGCAACCGTTGTTCAAGGCATAGAAAATTTACTTCAGCCTCAAGCAACCTAATCAGAAATTAAAATCGAAATGTAGGGACGTTTAATCAAACGTCTCTATTTTCCCAAAAAAAACGGAGAGGGGGAGATTCGAACTCCCGGAAGCTTTCACTTCACCTGATTTCAAGTCAGGCGCAATCGACCACTCTGCCACCTCTCCAAATTATTTGCCAGGATTGTGGAATACAAAAACTGACAAATAACATTATAACCTATAATTACAAAATTTGCACTACTGAAACTGAAGAATCATAAAAAACTTCCTCAGTAGCAATTTGGAAGTCTTTACCCACCCAAACCAGAGCAGCTTTTGTTACTACACCCCCCTCCAAAGAAACTAGAGAAAAATTCCGTAATTTCACACCATCTTGCTGAATAATCCGGGGGACAGTGGCAGCATTTAAGTAAATAGTTCCTTCTGGACTTCTAAATACAGCCTTCCTTTGCAGCTTTTTAGTATGGCGCAGAGTTCGGTGCATATGACCAAAAGCGACTAAAGAAACAGTTTTCTTCAGGTTGAGACTTTGAGAAATTGCTGACGCTAAATCAGGATCACCAAAATCACCGCCAATGGGATGCCAATCTTTGCCACAAGGGTCCTCAGCGCGATCGCCTAAACCACTTGGTCCATTGTGTCCTAGAAAAATAATATGATCACAAGTAACACTTTTTACTACTTTGACGATTTTATCTGCGGATTCCTCCAAACTAGAGACACCATACCGTTCTTGACACATTTGGGCAAATCTCCATTCCGGTCCTCCCCAGGTAAAAGGACGACCACCCACCACAGTTAAATTCCAAGCCGGAAAATCCAACTTACCATAACCGACTTGGGCAGATCCCAATAAATCTAATTGTTCCTGTACCCAGTCTTCCTTGGTGCGGTCATAAGGACATTTTTTGCGTCCCCATTCAGTGGCCGAGTACCAGGCATCGTGATTGCCCATTACCGCTGCTTTGGGAAGATCCAGGGAAGCGATCGCTTTTACCACTTCCACTGACTCATTCCCGAAATCTCCGACAAACAGCACTAAGTCCACACCCAGGTGCTTGAGCGCTATGCCGTCTTCCACTTCCCATTGGTCGTGAACATCGCCAATTACAGCAATTTTGATAGGTTTTGATGGAGTTTTCTGACTGGTCATGCCACTTTAAAAAGCCGTATATCTCCAGGATTTGACACTTTCATGGCTAAAGCCACTGAGATTTTGCGGACAGATTTAGATGAAGGGTTTAGCCCAATCCAATCTCGCTGCGACCGCCAAACGCCGCCTAGACGCTCAAAACAACTGCCAATCAAGGTGTCGAAATTGCGCTTACTTTTATTGTTTTCAGTGTTTTTGTGAATCCATGACTAAGCCAAGACTCGGTACGCTCCACACCCTGCCATTACTCGCTCTTTCTTGTCAATACTGCCGTTAGGACTTGAACCTAACCGTTGTTTCATAGGAGCCGGGATTTCTCCGTACTAGGATGCTTCAACACATAGATGTTTTTTGTTCTTACTCACAATTTGATTCTAACATACCACAGGGATTAAAATCCCTCGTGTCGCTTATATCTCAGGGAGCCAAGCCGCGCTCGTTTTACGCTTACCGGATGCTCTTATAAAAAACCAATACGATTAAAATCGCCGGAGTCGCTTGCCTCTCAGAGCTAAAGCCGCGCTCGTTTGCCACTTACCGCGAGGTTTTATGAAACTCTACCGGATTTGGACATAAATTGCTAGGATCAATCCCTCACTATTTTTGGTAAAAACTACTATAATTAAATTCACAAGGTAATAATTTGTAATTAAAAGCAGTTTTTAATTGTGTTTACAACTACACTTACTCAACCAAAATCAGGTAATCTACCATTAGATTTATTTGCGGCTATTACGGATCTGAAAACAGAACTCAACGCCGTGATCTTAGCCCACTACTATCAAGATCCCGATATTCAAGATATTGCAGACTTTATTGGTGATTCCTTACAATTAGCTAAAGCCGCAGCCAATACCAAAGCCGATGTCATTGTCTTTGCCGGTGTTCACTTCATGGCCGAAACCGCCAAAATCCTCAACCCTGATAAATTGGTGTTGTTACCGGATATCAATGCAGGTTGTTCTTTAGCAGATAGTTGTCCTCCCCAAGAATTTGCGGAGTTCAAAGACGCACACCCAAATCATTTAGTTATTTCCTATATTAATTGCTCTGCCGAAATCAAGGCCATGAGCGATATTATCTGTACCAGTTCCAATGCTGTGAAAATTGTGCAGCAAATACCCCAAGAACAGCCGATTATTTTTGCCCCAGATCGGAACTTGGGACGGTATGTGATGGAACAAACCGGACGGGAAATGCTGTTATGGCAAGGTAGCTGTATTGTCCATGAGACTTTTTCGGAAAAGAAAATAGTACAGTTAAAAATTACACATCCTCACGCGGAAGCGATCGCCCACCCCGAATGTGAAACCAGCGTATTGCGTCACGCCAGCTTTATTGGCTCTACAGCCGCCTTACTTAGTTATTGTCAAACCAGCCCTAGCCAGGAATTCATCGTGGCTACAGAGCCGGGAATCATTCACCAGATGCAAAAATTAGCACCTGGCAAACACTTTATTCCCGCACCCCCGCAAAGTGATTGTAACTGTAACGAATGTCCATTTATGCGACTAAACACTTTAGAAAAACTGTATTTAGCCATGAAAAATCGCACCCCAGAAATTACCTTACCAGAAGAACTCCGCACAGCAGCACTAGGACCAATGCAACGGATGTTAGAAATGAGTGTGTAGTTGAAGTTAAAAATTTAACTTACGATTTACCCTTTTCCGCTGCCTTCTGGGCTGCTTCACTAAACTTTTTATACAACTTAGTTCTAATCCGTGCTTCTTGATAGCGGCTGTGACTAGGTGACACCTGACTCATTAAATCAGAAGCCCGTTGCCAATTAGCAGCTAATTCCAACCACTGAGTTGAAGTTATTGCTGTTTTACCAGCCGTAGTAGCTTGGTTAGCTAGTCGCACAGAGGCTACAAATGGATCATCAGATGGAATAGAAAAACTTTGGCTAGGAGGACGATTCAACAATTGTGGTGGACTTTGGTTTGCTGTTTGGGAAGATTGAGAACCTGTGAATGGTGAGAGATCTTTCAGCGGATTACCTAACCAAGAATCTAGCAGCCAAGCTAGTAAAATTACTGAAGATAAACCAGAAACCCCGATCACTAAAGTTTTGATCGAAATTTTCCCTTGATCTGGATTCTTGAGTAAAGATTGGGGTTTCGCTAAAATAGGTTTTCTTGATTTGGTATCAGCTTCAGTTAAATCTGGAATTAACCACTTAAACAAATCTGGTTGGGATACTGTAATTTCCTGTGACCATAATAATTGGTTATCAGTATCACGGTGAATTTCCTCTAACCACAGCAATTGTTCTTCTTTAACAATGCGACTATTGATGTTAACTCGGCGAATGTGACGTGGTGCAAGCGAGTCCAAAATTTGTTGAATTTTTGGCACTAAGGTAGATTGCTCCAGTTGCTCTACCGTGGCTGCTTCGCACAAAAGTTGTAAAACACCATTCACAAAAACTGCTCTAGTTCTGACACTAGACATAACTAGCCTTTCATTCAAGACTTGAATAATTGCCGCAACGCTACCCTGATGAGCTTGCCAAGCGATATCATTTATCCGATCTACCATTTGATATTTAGTGATAGCTCTTACACCCTGACCTGTGAAATAACATAACCCAAGTTGCTAGTTATCTAATTTTAGGCAGGGAAAAAGGTAATTGGTAACTACTTTTGCCTTTTTGCCTATTCTCTCTTCCCTTTTACCTCTTGCCTTTTTCCAACTAGCAATTTAAATATACATTCAATTTGCATATATCAATGTGAATTTGACCAACTCTATATTCTATTTGCTCAAGTGCAAATTGCCACACTTGATATCCTGCTAGGGATAAATGTAATCCATCTGTAGTTAATTCAGAATGCAAGTTACCATTAATATACGTAATTTCACTTATCGTTGTTTTGTTCCTTGTGCGTATTCACTACTTTTTCTGATGACAGCGTTAACTAAGTGAATTCAGGAAGATTTCGATTTCTGTCTATTTTGCTAGTTCACAATATTTAATATTATTAAGCAATACAACGCTATTAAATCCTATTAATCGTTAAAAATATTCTCCCGTCAGGATTAATCAACACTAAAATTTGGGATTATTGAATTTACACAGCTTGCTGTATAAGCTTTACAGCTTTTTGCATATTCCTTTGTAACATCATTTTTCAATGTCTTATCCCTTGATGAGCCACTAAATTTTGAGTCTCATACTTTTGGTAGATGACAATTATGAATGGTTTGTGATGTAAGTTGTAAGGAAAATTAATAAATAATTATATCAGCATCAATTTTTGTTCATAAAAAAATAGAAGTAAAACGCTAGAAAGTCTACTGGATAAGATTAAAATAGCATATTATTTTTTTTCATAAATATGTTTATTTATACATACTTATGAAAATATTTTACTATTAACACAAATAAAAAATACGTAATTTTATTGCGTGATTTTAGTAACATGACTATGTGCAGCAAAGTAAGTAAGCTGTGAAATGCTTGCTACATAAGGGTTATGCTCGTAGTTTAAAAGTTAGATTTGCAGAATTATTGAGTCTGTTTGCTATTTATAGTCTGGATTAGACATATAAAGATTTATCGAAACTAAAGTAGATCAATTCCGGGGATGTAGAATAACCTTGCAAAAAGTGCTAAGATTTATCCGAAGTCTTTAATGTTTCCTTTTATAACGTGGCTAGAGCTAGTACAGCAATCGGTGTATCTCCCATCATTAAGGAGATTGTGCAAAAACAGGCACATTCAACTCGCTTAACTTTAAAAGAAGTTATTCTCATGGGAATGTTGGCAATTGATAAGTTAGATGACCAAAATTGTCAAGAATTGGCAGATCAAGTTCATCAAATGCAGGTTAATGGTGAAATCTAAAACTGCTGGCAAGAGTCTAAAATTCAAAGTCTCAAGCCTCCAGTTCTCAAGCTAAAGTTAGTTGCAAGGGTAGTTGTGTGATTTATCAAATTTCTACTCTTGACTAAAAAAATAGCAACTTCCCATTCAGTAATTCTCAATCAGTTCAAAATCTAACTTGCAGTATTGCTAAAAATTAGTAATAAGTTGCATTATGTTAGAAACAATAAAGGGGATCTAAAACTAGATCCCCTTTATTTGTTCAGAAGTGCATAGAAATTTAAAATAATGCCATTATCCCAGCGGGAGAACCAGAACCTCCGCTCAACCTAAGAATCCCAATGATTAAGGTAGTACCTTGGGGTGGTAACTGATCTAAATTGGTGAGATTTTCGATCACAATTAGCGATCGCTCCAACAGCAAACGATTAATAGTAAAATTGGTATCCTGCCCAGAATCTACACCGTGAGTATCAATGCCCACTCCGGTAATTTGCTTATGTGTAATTAAAAACTCAGTTGCATCATAGCTAAAACCGGGAAAGTGCATTTTGCCATATTTATCTTGGTTAAAAAACGCTTTTTGATTTAACCATTTTTCTTGCCAACCAGTATATAGTATCACTAAACTACCTGGGGGAATTTCCCCAAATTCAGTTTCCCAAGTGTGGATATCGCTAATAGTCAAGACATAATCAGCATTCACTGCCGCTTGTTCGCAAATATTGATAACTACAGCAGGTAATATTAAGGATGATGCTGGATACTGGTCAATACTTGTACCGTTACTATAAAAACTATTGGGGGCATTAATATGAGTGGCACTATGTTCTCCCAATGCAAAGCGTCGTAAATAATAACCATCATCTTGAATTTTTGCAACACTGGTAAATTCTACGGAAGGATCACCAGTCCATGTGGGTATACTTATATCAATTTGATGACTGAGATGGATAACGCGAGAGTAACTAATATTACTTAATTGTTGGGGATTTTTGCTGGTCAAAGGATTTATTCCTAAATTTAGGATATTTTAACAAATAATCCCCCAAGCCTTTTCACTTCAAGGTAATGGGGGGAATTTTAATGTTGCAGCAAAAAGTGAATTTAATTTCAGTGAACAGCGAAAAAGTTAAGTTTTGAATAAGGAAGAGTTAATTTTACATAAACTTTCTCAAATTCAGGACTATGACAAACCAGATGCCGATAACCTCACTTGCTTCAAAATTAGCATTTAGCTGTTTGGCTTTTTCGTCTAAATATGGAAGACAGAGCCTTCTGGAATTCATTCCCATACAGAGTATGGGAACGAGAAAATCCCTGTTCCCTCTATCTCATATTTTGCTTCTTTTCAGCTTTAGGATCACGATTGGCTACAGCGGCTAATTCGGCATCCATTAAGGTTTTTCCGGTGGCTGCTAGGTAAACATCATCTAAACTAGGACGAGATTGGGCGATGCCAAAAATTGGTAAACTGGCATTATTTAAAGCTTGCTGAATCGTGATTAAAACGTCATTTTGGGGGGTGACTACTAAATTTAGGGAGTTACCTTGGGCGCTGTTGATGATGATTTCTTGGACAAAAGGTAAGGCTGCTAAGAGGTTTTTTGCGGTTTCGGCCTCTTCACTGGGGGAAAATTCGCGGATTCTTAAAGTGATGCGATCGCCACCTACCTGATCTTTTAACTGAGATGGTGTACCATTAGCAATAACCAAACCTCTATCAATAATTGCCACCCTATCGGCTAAAGCGTCAACTTCTTCTAAATAATGGCTGGTAATCACAACGGTAGTTCCCGCAGTGCGTAATTGACGCAAGAAATCCCACACCACAACCCGGCTTTCAATATCTAATCCTACCGTTGGTTCATCTAATACTAAAACATCGGGCGCGTGGAGTAAACCAGCAGCCAAATCTAGCCGCTTGCGTAAACCACCGGAATAAGTGCCAGTTTTTTTATCTGCGTATTCTTGTAAACCCAGTAAATCCAAAATAGTGTTAATTCGCTGTTTAATCAGCGCACCGGGAAGATGATAAAGAGCGGCTTGTAATTGTAGTAACTCCCGGCCAGTTAGGACTTTATCTAAAGCTACTTCCTGGGCGACATAACCTAGCTTTTGTCGGGCTAATTTGGGGTGATCTAAGACCGAAATGCCGGAAACTTCAATTTTGCCAGCATCAGGGGTTGTCAGGGTACACAAAGCCCGGAGAGTGGTTGTTTTTCCAGCCCCATTGGGTCCTAGTAAACCAAATATTTCTCCAGGTTGGACTTGAAAGGAGACATCCTGAACTACAACTACATTACCGTAGCTTTTTTTGAGATTTTCGATGAAAACGGCAGCAGCCATAACAGCTATAATCCTTAACTATACAATTCGCAACAATCTATCTTTATATTGTACAAGTTGGGCGATCGCTGTGATGAGTTAGATATTTCATTTTGGGATAATTTTCAGTACAGATTTAGCCAAATGATAGATTTTATAGACATCTATGAAGTTAAGTTTGGTTGTGTTGCCTATGATAGTGATAGGTTAAAAAAATTCCAGTTGTTTAGGATTAATACCAGATTTCATATTAATTTAATATCTATGCTTCTCTTCTATGATATAGTAACCGGAATATATTTAGTGTTTAAATTAGGTATACGAATATTGACTGAAAATATCAAGTTTATAAATATATCTATTTGCTAAGTTTTGTTTAAATAGTTTAATGCAAGTATTTTATGTTTATTAATTTAGCTGCTGAAACTCTCATACCACTTTCTACAAAAGAACGAAAAGAATTAATTTTATATCATGCTTCATTGATAGATTGTACTAATATAATAGATGAAGATTTACATATAGCATATCAATATGGGAAAATTATTTCCTCAATAGGATCAACATATTTTGAATATCAAGTTGAAAAAGATAATCGAAATTACTCTGCTCTAGAATTAGAGACTCAATCTAATTTAATTAGCAATAAAACTGAGCAGTTTGCAGATGATTTTATTGAATGGTTACGAGCAGACTTTAAAAATAAAAGTGCAATACTTGAGCATCATCCTAATCCACGTAATCTTTTTGAACTATGTGGAGCAAAGTTATTAGTTACTAGCAACTCAGTTACAAGAAGCCTTAGTACAAAAATGGGGCAACTTTGGGAAGAAATAGCTGATATTAGCCCTTATGTAATTGTACCTGAATTTGAATTTGGCATCAAAATTAAGGGAATAGATATTGTTATACTAACAGGCTCAACAATTAGGTTTGCACAGTTAAAAACTTTAAAAGGTACTTTAACTGGTTCACAAACAAATAGAGCAAAAAAAGAATTAGGGATTCATGAAAATCCCTTATTTATATCTGCTTTTGATTTAGGTTCATGGACATTTAACGACTCTAAAATTCCTCGCATAGCTGGTAAAGAATTTTGGGATATGATTCATCTTGAATATGAGTTAATTGAGAACCATATCAGAAATATGTTACAGAGAATTGATCATGAATTTGCTGAGTTAGCTGCAAAATAAATTCTATAAAGAAAATAGAGAGAGTTGTTCAGTAACTTCTTTCCCTTTTGGTTGATTTCCCTGCATTGAATTAATCAGATATTCACCAAGTTCTTTAGCAAGTAATACCGGAACTGCATTACCAATTTGTTTGTATTTAGAACTTATCGAACCATGAAAAATCCAATCATCAGGAAAAGTTTGAATTTTAGCAGACTCGCGCACAGTTAAAGGACGAAGTTCTACAGGGTGACACATATCTGTAGCTTTTTGTTGAGGACTGGTTGTGATAGTTGGTGAAGGTTTATCCCAAGATAGTCTTCTGTAAAAACCAACTTTTCCCCCACCAGAATTATAAGCACCTCCCATTGCTTCTCTTTGTAATTCTTCTGGTAAATTTCGCCAATTTTGTCCCGCTTGTAATAATCTTAAAAACTTGAGCCTATTTTCTGAATAATTAATAAATTCTGGTTGAACATCCACAAAATCTGTTAACGCATCTTTTAAAGTTTTCCACTTTGGTAAAAATTTACCATCTTTACTATATTTAGCGAGAGGAAATGTAGCAGTTTCACCATCTCTAGAACCAATAAAAACTACACGTGATCTATTTTGAGGAACACCATAATCTGCGGCTTCTAATAGGTTATAAACTACGTTATATCCTAATTCCTTCATTTCCGCTAAAACTACTTTTAAAGCTGCACCATTCATTTCATCAAGTTCTAAAGCTGGATAATCTTTTCCTCTTTGATTAATAGGACGATGACGCAAAGAAGCAGAAAGTAAACCTCTAACATTTTCCATTAAGAAAAATCGGGGTTGGACTTCTTTGACAATGCGGATAAAATCCATAAATAAACTCCCGCGTGGGTCCATAACTGAACCGCGTTTTCCTGCGGTACTAAATGGCTGACAAGGGGGACCACCCGTGACTAAATCTATTTCTCCTGGAAGTAAAGCGCGACCTAAATTTAAAACTCTTCCTCCTTCTTCTAGTAATTCTTGGGAAGTAACTTTTTCTAATTCTCTGGGAATAGCACTTTCTTGGAGATAAGGTCTATTCAGAGCAATTGTTTTGACTGCATCTTTATCTTTTTCAACTACACTAACAGTATGAAATCCTGCTTTTTCTAGTCCTAAATCTAAGCCATAAGCACCTGTAAATAGGGAAATGCAAATAGGTTGATTATTGATCATTATTGTTTTTCTAATTTATTATTATGATCAATATATTATATAATATAATGCAGCTTAGTTGAGAAAATTGTAGGTTGGGTAAACCGAAGTTAAACCCAACAAATATCGGTAAATGTTGGTTTTTGTTCCTCAACCCAACCTCCATAAACTTACTTAATCTAGTCCCATTACTTGCCGATAATGAGGAGCTAATTTAACGACATTTGTTGATTGAGATGGTGTTTCCCAATGACTACGATTCAACAATTCTTGTTGCAATTCATCAACATTGATTGTGGTAATTTTGCCATTATTAATAATTTGCTTACCATTTACCCAAGCACTATGCACAACATTGACAGGGCGACCTAAAACTAATAAACCAATGGGATCTGTACAGGGAAGTAATGATAAATTATTGAGATCATATAAAACTAAATCAGCTTGTTTACCAACAGTAATAGAACCAAGTAAATTTTCTACATTTAACCCTTTTGCACCTCCTAAAGATGCCATTTCTACGGCTTGGAGTGGGGTAATCCAATGTTGATAATCTGGTTCTGTAATATTATGTAAAATCGAACCAATTTTAAT
Organism: Anabaena sp. AL09; assembly: GCF_001672255.1. Classification (NCBI taxonomy): domain Bacteria; kingdom Bacillati; phylum Cyanobacteriota; class Cyanophyceae; order Nostocales; family Nostocaceae; genus Anabaena; species Anabaena sp. AL09. The sequence continues at coordinate 28,668 of NZ_LJOQ01000056.1, read as the reverse complement.
TGCTTCTAACAAGTCTTGAGAGTCATTACTAGAAGCTCCATCACAACCAAAAGTCACATTTACTCCAGCTTGAATATATTTAATAATTGGGGCTATACCACTGCCTAAACGGAGGTTACTCAAAGGATTATGAACGACTGTAGATTTTGTTTGAGCGAGAATATTAATATCAGATTCATTCAACCAAACACAATGTGCTAAAGTTGTACAACTGTTCAAAAAACCGAGTTTCTGTAAATGTTTTACCGCAGTACAACCATATTTTTCTTCAGCAAGTTTCTCTTGAGCTTTTGTTTCTAATAAATGGGCATGACGACAAAGATTGTACTTATTACTTAATTCAATACATCCTCTGAATAAATCATCGCTGCATAACTGAATTCCCGTGGGTGCAACTAAAATATTAATTCCTTTTTCCGGTTGATGAAATTGCTTAACTGCCGCTTCAATAATGGCTAAAGTTTCCCCAGTAGAACGAAAATAAAGTTCATGATCTGGTTGCGATTCTCCATTTGGTATGCCCGCACTCAAAGATTCATCTTGAATTAAAGGAGCAATAAAAGCGCGAATTCCTACTCTTTGATAAGCCCGAACTACTGTGGCAATAGTTTCTAATTCTTGTCCAGGAATTAATACTAAATGATCAACAACGCTTGTCCCCCCAGAAAGTAAAGTTTCTACTGCTGTTCCCAAGGCACTGAGATAAACTTGTTCTGTATCTAAAGGAGTAAAATCATAGAGATGTGCTAACCATAATTCTAGTGGTAAAGGTGGAATTACTCCTCGTTGCCACATTTCTGAAGAATGGGTATGGGCATTGAAAAACCCAGGTAATAAAAGTTTATTTTCCCCATTAATTACCGTGCCAATTATCTCTAAATTAGGAGCAATCGCGGCGATTTTACCATCTATAATCTGCACATCTGTAGTTATGTAACTACCTGTAACGCTAATTAAAGAGTTTTTGATTGTAAAATTCATGATTTTAGCTTTAATTAAGTAATTGATCTATTAGCCGAATTTCAACCTACAAGTTAAACAACGATATTGAAAAAGGGTGAGTAAAACCCACCCTCAGTATTATACCAGAAAAATAAAATATCCTTACTGCCAAACGTAGATAAGTAGAAATAAAACAATCCAGATAACATCAACAAAGTGCCAAAACAAAGAAGTGGCATTTATGCCAAAATGGCCATTATCAAAATTACCAGGAATGAAAGAACGCAACAAGACAATTAACTGTAACAGAATACCCGTAAAAACGTGCAAACCGTGAAAACCAGTTAATAGATAAAACATTCCTCCGAAAGTACCAGAAGTAAAGCCAAATTCCAGTTGACTCCATTCCACCGCTTGTCCATAGAGGAAATAACCACCCATAGCCATTGTTAAAAATAACAATAGACGATAAGTCTTTAAATCATGTCTTTCCAGAGCTTTTTCTGCAAAATAAATCACAAAACTACTAGCAACTAAAACCACAGTATTAATGCTAGGTTCTTTAATTTCTAAACCAGAAACACCAGGTGGCAACCAATTAACAGCAGAAGTTTTGTAGATAATATAGCCAGCAAAGAAACTCAAGAAAATGACACTTTCCGATAACAGAAAAACAATAAAACCAAACATTTTATTGCCTTCTTCATCATGTTCATGCTCATGACTAACATGATCTAAATGATCAGGAGAAACAGAACTATTCATCATAATTTCCAATTGAATAGATTAATGAGAAATAAGATCCCCGACTTCTGTTATAACTTCCTAACTTATTAACAAAATCAAAAAGAAGTCGGGGATCTAAATATTGACAAATTACTCATGTTCAGAAGATGCAATTAATTCAGACTTACCATAACCATAAGGCTCACAAGTGACAATCGGAATTTCTTCAAAATTCTCAACAGGAGGAGGAGAAGAAACAGTCCATTCCAAACCAATTGCTCTCCAAGGATTAGCAGAAGCTTTTTCTCCATCCATCCAAGAAATCAACATATTAAAGATGAAAGGAAGAGTAGACATTCCTAACAGAAAAGAACCCAAACTAGCAACAATATTCCAACCAACTAATTCAGGTGCATAAGAAGCAGCACGGCGTAACATCCCTTGCAAACCTAAAGGGTGCATGGGTAAGAAATTCAAATTTGTGCCGATAAATGCTAACCAAAAATGGATTTTGCCCCAACCTTCATGGAACATTCTCCCCGTCATTTTAGGAAACCAATGATAGATAGCGGCATACATTCCCATAGTTACAGTTCCATAGAGAACATAATGGAAATGACCAACAACAAAATAAGTATTGTTAACATGAACATCCACTGGAACAGAAGAAAGCATAATTCCTGTAATCCCAGCAAATACAAACATTACCAAACCACCCAAAGCAAATAACATGGGTGTAGTTAAGCGAATTTTACCGCCCCAAATAGTTGCCACCCAAGCAAATACCTTAATCCCTGTGGGAATAGATACAAACATGGTTGTCACCATGAAAAATAACCGTAGCCAACCAGGAGTACCACTCACATACATATGGTGTACCCAAACAATGCCGCTAACTACAGCAATTAACATGGAAGAAACAGCAACGACTTTGTAACCAAATAAAGGTTTGCGAGAATAAACGGGAAAGATTTCCGAGAAAATCCCGAAGATAGGCAAAATGATGACATATACCGCAGGGTGAGAATAGAACCAGAAATAATGCTGGAACATCACCGGATTTCCGCCTTTAGTAGGATCAAAAAAGGAAGTTCCCACTGTAATATCAAGAAGTAACATTACAGCCCCGGCTGTTAAAGCTGGCAGTCCAAATAATTGGATAATTTGAGCGCTAAATACTGCCCAAACAAAGAGAGGCATTCTAAAGAAACCCATTCCCGGCGATCGCATTTTCACAATGGTGGTGACAAAATTCACCGCACCCATAATGGAAGAGACACCGGAAATAGCCACCGCTAATAACCACAGAACTTGACCGTTAATCAAGTTTCCCGTGGGGTTTTGGGTACTGACGGGGGGATATGCCCACCAACCAGATTGAGCAGGGCCACCGGGGACAAAGAAGCTGGACATGAGGAGAATACCCACCACAGGAACCATCCAAAAAGCGACGGCGTTCAAGCGGGGGAATGCCATATCTCGCGCCCCAATCATCAAGGGAACGAGGTAATTAGCCATACCAACGAGAGAGGGAAATGTCCACAGAAACAGCATCACTGTTCCGTGCATAGTGAACATTCCGTTGTATACTGTGCGGTCAATTAAATCAGCTTCAGGGGTAATGAGTTCTCCCCGCAGAATCATGGCGAAGATACCGCCAACGAGAAAGAAGATAAAGGAAGTAACGAGGTATTGAATACCGATAACTTTATGATCTGTACTAAAGCTGAAGTATGTTTTCCAGGTTTGGGGTGGTTCGTGGTGATGTGATTCACCAGCAACATGAATGGGGATATTAGTCATTTGTCAGTTGTTAGTTGTCAGTGGTCATGAAAATAACGAAGTTAACCTGGGAAATTGACTAATGGAGGTGTAGCAGGTTCAACGGTTTTCCAACCGCTGTCAATGCCGTTTTCTATTTTCAGGGCATATTCGGAAGCCGCTTGGTTAGGGGCTGGGCTGGGTGTTTGACTGGCAGCTTTGCTTAACCACTGCTGATAGTTGCTAGGTGATTCCACAATGACCTTGGCTCGCATAGTGGCAAAGTATGTACCGCTATACTGAGAGTCGGTTAAATCATACGCACCGGGGCGAATGGGAGTAAATTCAAAGTCGAGGTCGTTACCAGGAATAATGTCTTGTTTGAGGCGGAAAGCGGGGATAAAAAAGCCGTGAAGTACATCTTCCGAATGCAGATTTAGACGGACACGGCGATCGCTTGGTAAATGCAATTCTGTACTGGTAACATTGCTTTGGGGGTAATGAAACACCCAAGCCCACTGTTTAGCGGATACATCAATATGTTCTACATCCTCAGCTACTGCGGCTTCTGAAGCCTGATCTGGCGCAGCTTCAGCAGTTTCCATCTTCATCGGATTATGTAAGTGGATCTGGTGAGATGGTCCCTGGATACCCATTTCTTCGTAAACTTGGTAACTATAACCCGCAATCCACAACACCAACATAATTGGGATTGCTGTCCAAATTACTTCTAAAGTTACATTACCTTCAATGTGAGGCCCATCACCTAAATCTGTAGCTTTTGCCCGATGGAAACAAATAGAATAGAAAAGAGTAGCAGTTACTCCCAGGAAAATTAAAGATCCTAATGTTACCAAAAAGCTAAATAAATCATCAATCAGATGAGATTCAGCAGCCCCTTGGGGAGGAAGCCAAGAATAAGCCTGTTTACCAATCCAGAGACTAGTAAGAGTTACCGCAACTGCCCCAGTAACTATGGTCAAAAAGTCGAGAAAGTGCCGAATTTTCATAATGGTCAGTTGTTAGTTGTCAGTGGTCAGTGGTCAGTGGTCATTTGTTAATGGTCAGTTGTGAATTGTTAGACAAGAATTTTTACACCAATCACCAATCACCAATTACCAATTACCAATCACCAATCACCAATTACCTATTACCTATTACCAAATATTTGATTGATGTCTTGTCCTGCTCGTAGTAATTTATCGGCTGTATTGTGAACACCAAAATCTGCGGCTAGGTGCGCTCCTAATGTTCCATGAAAATACATCAGCAACATAATAATTACACCGACAACCAGATAAGAAATTTGCACTTCTCTCTCTTCATGTTTGCCGATAACGTAACGTTGCCAACCTCGCCAAAAGGTCATGCCAACCATCATCGCTAATAGGAATACACCACCCACACCATGCCACATCATTGTGGGCATTGCCAGCATTCCCCAAGGACTTTTGATATCTGCTGGTGGGGCTGCTAATAACATTTCATAAAAACCTGCACCAACCGTGAAAAATGTAATCACAGATGCAGCAAAAATGTTGTACCAACCGACATCAAATAATTGAGAACGTTCAACCTTAATTCCCAAAAAATTGAATAGCCATTTTTCCAAAGGGAAGAACACACCTAAAATATCAAAGATAATGGCAATGATGAATAAACCTAATGTGAGGTGTACCAAATTAGGATGAATCGGAATGGCATAAGGTAAACCATTTTCACCCATTATGTGACTAATTTGGTCTAATAATTCTGAGTTCATGGCAAGATTCCATCCTTTACCGCTTCCACAACAGGTACGGTATGTAAGCCATACACCCATACCAGTTCATCACCAAGATATACTTGAAAACCAACCAAGGCTGTTAATAAAACTGCCACAGCTATATAATGAAAAGGGAGTTTTTTCGGATCACGACTCCGCAAAACATAACGCCAAGCAGTAATAGCGGCAATAATACCTGAAAGTGACCAACCGATGAGAGTATGAATATTTAAAACTGATTTAGCGAGTTCGTAGGGTTTTGCTAAACCAGCCTCAAATTGACCAAAAATAATTGCCACAAAAATAGCTACCGTGGCAATACACATATTCCACCAACTCACCTCAAACAAAGTAGTTTTACCAGTTACATAACCAGCAAAATCACAAAAAACAGAAAATAGCACCATCGCAATTACAAAGTGAACCACGATAGGATGTAAAGGATCTGGATATGGTAAATTATGCTCATTCAATGAAGTGAAAAAATCCAGCATTAAATTCTCCTAGACTGATTTACTACTCCTTAGCCAAACTTAAATAATTGCTAGATACTCACTCACTGATACCAAAAAATTATTTGATAAATATGGTGTGAGTTTGCTGCAATGTATAACCGTCAAGTGATTTCTTCATAGTCACAACAGTAATTATGGATGTAGCTAAACTAAATCACTGTTAGAGGTTGAATTTACTAGACGTAAATTTTTATGAATTGTCAAAAAAACTAAAAGCAGAACTTCTAGAATTAATCTACAGAGCCAAAAGCAGATTTTAATCTTGGCTCTATTACAATATTTTTAAATCAAAACCAAATATTTTTATGTTTATTGATGTACAATAAAAAATTATCACTTTGTGATTTAAAAAACCGAAATATATAACTTTTATAGTAGGTAGGATGAAAATGAAGCTGGATAGAATAATATTTTAAGAATAATTGAACGCAGATGAACGCAGATAAACGCAGATAAAGACGGATGAATTAATGAATTTCATGATTCTGTGCAACATTTTTTCTTTGCGTCTTTGCTCCTTAGCGCCTCTGCGCGAAACAAAAATATATTTCACTTACCTGATATCTGCATTCATACCCACCAAATCCCCAAATCCCTAATTAACCTTGATAGGGGTTATCGAGTCTATCAATAGAAACATTAACCGACAATGGTAAACGACCGGGATTTAACCGGGGTTCAGCCGCATAACCTACAGGTACTAAAACAGCAATAGCGATATCAGGATCATTCTCAGCCCCAATTATAGCTTTAACCTGTTCTTCAATCCAACCATTCATAAAGCAGGTGGATAAACCCAAGCTTTCAGCTGCTAATACTAAATTTGTAGCGGCTATCATCGCATCTTTAATAGCGTATTCCCGGCGCTTGTCTCCTAAACTAGCTTGAAATTGCGGAATCGCACCTCTAAAGTAATTAACTGTCCCCTCATTCCAAGCCCCAGTGGCTGCACCTTGTTCTAAAATGGGTGTGATATCTTTTTCTCCCGCAGCAGCGTCAGCAGCAAAAACAAAGGTAACAGGCGCTTGGATAATTTGCTTTTGATTCCAAGAAGCAGCACATAACGCTGCTTTTTGAGCTTCGTCTTCAACTAAAACGATTCTCCACGATTGGACGTTAAAACTACTGGGTGCAGCTACGGTTAATTCTACCAGTTGCTTGAGCAATTCTGGGGAGATGGGGTCTGGTTTGAAGGTTTTGATGGAACGACGTTGTACTATGGCGCTGGGTACGTCTAATGCTGGGATTTGGGTGTTTGCAGTCACGCTATTCTCCTCTGTTTTATCCTATCCGCTTAGGGTAACGCTTTTTTGTACGCAGTTCGTTGGTTATTGATTAATTTTTTTTCTCACGCAGAGGCGCGGAGGCACGGAGGAGGTAAATACGGAGTTTTAATCCTTTGTAGGCAGATTTATTACAGAAATTCCCAGTGTTTTTAACTATGATTTTGCAGCAATATACTTGTCTAAGGTAGCAGATAATGTAGTTTTAGGAACAGCACCAACAACTGTTTTAATTTGTCGTCCCCCCTTAAATATCATCAAAGTAGGAATACTGCGAATCCCGTAATGACTAGCAACAGTAGGATTTTGATCAGTATTCAACTTTACCACTTTTACCTGTCCTTCGTATTCCGCAGCCACTTCTTCCACTACAGGAGTCAGCATTTTACAAGGACCACACCAAGGGGCCCAAAAATCAACTAAAACAGGAGTTGTACTTTCTAATACTTCTTGCTTAAATGTGGCTTCAGTGACATTGGTAATTGATGACATAAATTGTCTGCCTAGATTTAAAGTCAATAATTCAATAATATCTAATCAATAGGCGTAAAAATATGTTGATAAGTTTAATTTTCCTAATTTTCTTATATTGCAATGTAGGTTGGGTTGAACGAGAGTGAAACCCAACATTTATGATAATTGCTTAAATTGATTGATATTTTAACACAATTTGAGTTATTAATTTTGCCCTAAACTAGCATGATTTTGATCAGCACCACAATGATGACAATAAGGTAATTCTTTATAAGTCAAATTATGACAGTTATGGCATTCAACATATTGATAATAACCGCAGTGGGGACAGTGGCTATCTTGAGGACGAATTTTCTTGGCACACCGAATACATTGTGATTTTTGGATTCTGTTAACTGCTTGAATTTTAGGATTAAATACAACGGTTTGAAAGAATTTAATCATGCCAAAACCAACTAAAGGAATTAGCAAAATATAAGCGTAACTAATGAGGAAAACTAAACCACCAAAGAAGAAACTAATGATATTAAAGAAGAATTGGAATATTGCACCAACTTGCAGAAATTCAAATACTTTTAGAATTAGGGGAATGATAAATATAACTAGCAAATGCCAGCTAATTAATGCTATTAATCCATATCCCTTGCCTTGGCTGAAGTTATTAACTAATAAGGCAATGAGAATTAACGGGAGTAAAAAGATAGCCTGAAAAACCAGTTGAATACTAGGATACCAAAATGATGCGTCTTTATAACCTTTTTTAACTTGATTAAATTTAGTTTCCTCTTTGATAAAAGACAGGAAATTAATACTTTCAGGTTTTGTCAGCAGTTGATTTTGTAGATTAGCAATTTCCTGTTTCAACGTGGAAATCTTTTCGCTATTTTGCGTTAACTCTTGTTTAGCTTTTTCTGCGCGAACTTGATTAATGGAATTACCTGAAGACTGACCAGCAATTTTTTCTAATAAGGTTGAATCATATTGTTGACGAATGGTAGCATTTGCTTGTTCAAGACGACTAATTTTATCTTGAGTCTGATTTATCGTGGTGAGAATTTTCTGATTTTGAGGATTATTCAGTTTATCTTTAGATTCACCGTAGTTCAAACATATTTCCGAAACTTTACCCAAATGTCCAACTTCTGCGTTTTGATATGTTTGCCGAATTTTTTGCTGATTGCTACCGTAAGGTAATGAACTTCTCAAAAATTCATAATCTTTATTTTTTGTAGTTTGGGTTTTGTAATTGTTCCATTCTGAATAACATGGATAAGCTTGAGTTGGGCTGAGATGCCATTCACTAATATTATTTAAACCTGTAAAAACGTTAATTAAAATGAAAATATCAACTAAAATAATGACAATCAAACTCACTTTATTGAGTGGTTCATTATTGACTGTTCGAGAGTTATTAAAAAATTGATTTGAAAGACGGCGTATTCTGGTAAACATATAAGCAGGATTCAGAATAGTTACAACTGAAATTAATTTACCATTTTCTGGTTACTTGTTTATTTTAGAGCATTTTTAGTTGACTTCACTTTTTTTGTCTCACGCAGAGGCGCAGAGTCACAGAGAGAAATCAAGAGTGTGGTATAAATAAATGACGGGAGCATCCACTTTTGGCAGATAGCCCTCAGACTATAAGTCTGGGGCTACAAAAACGAAGTCCGCCTTCGCTTTTTACCATCTACCTCTGTAAATTTATCAAATAAGTAAATTTAATTATGACAAATTGTATAAATGAGGTTTATAAATATGTTGTAAAAACAATACCTTCTGCGTTCTTCTCTGCGCCTCTGCGCCTCTGCGTGAAAAAAATCATCGAATTTTAGTATATTTGTAGCTAAATTATTCCTTTTCTTCTATTGGCTGAATAATAGCTTGACAATATCTAATTAAAGTATCAATACGCTCCTCAATAGTTTTCAACCTAGATTGTAATGTTGTTAATTGCTTTGCCCCTTGGAGAAACATCATATCTACTTCCAATAGTCGCAACTGCTTATTTATTTCCGTTTTATAGGATTGTTCCCGCGAGTTAGCATCAACCAAAGGCACAATTTGCTGGATAAAAAATCCCTGCAACTGGGCTAAATTTTGCTTTAATTCCTGTAAATTAAGTTTACCTGCCGTTACATTAGCTCGAAACTCATCTAGAAATGTTGCCAATTCCTGATATTTATCACAATTAAAAGACATCTGTTGCTAGTTAAGATAGTATTAATGTCAAGAAAATTTTCTCATACAACCGAAATTTCTTTTGTTTATTATCAAAATTACAAGCCTTAAAATCAGATTTAAGGCTTGGTTTGCCGTCAATAGGTATTTTTTATGATCTTTGCAGGCAAGCTACTATGGATGATGACTACAAGCAATTAGGGCATCATCTCTAAGCCTTCAGGCAACAGCATCTATTCTAGAGGGGTGCTTTGACATACCTCCTCGTCCTCAAGAAGCGAGGATTCCTTGACACTTCGCCAGAACACGCCACAAGTGGTCTTATCGTCCCTCCATGTCCGTTTAAAGTCTCCCAATGCCCTATGGCGACTATGCCCAAATTTTAACATAAAGCCGTCCTTCCAGGACGGGGCTTGTATCCCGTTATCTTTGGTCAATTTTGCTTTTCTCTTAACCTATCCACAAATTACCTGTTTATTTTATGAGTAGTGTAGCTGTCAAACCCCCTGTTGATGTCATTCTCCCAGATTGGCTTAACAAATGTTTAATTGCACCACCAGCGCCAATACTTACAGAAGAAGAAGACCGAACGTATAACGGTAATGCCTTAATTTGTCGGGCTTTTCAGTTTGCATATGAACTGCATGGGGGTCAAATTCGGAAATCAGGAGAACCGTATATTGCCCATCCTGTTGCCGTAGCTGAAATACTCCGTGAATTAGGTGGTAGTCCGGCTATGATAGCAGCAGGCTTACTCCATGATGTAGTTGAAGATACAGAAGTTACAAGTGAAGATATAGAAGCCCGGTTTGGAGCAGAAGTGCGGCTATTGGTAGAAGGTGTTACCAAACTGTCGAAAATAAATTTTACTAGCAAAACCGAAAGTCAAGCGGAAAATTTCCGGCGAATGTTTTTGGCTATGGCGCAAGATATTCGCGTAATTGTGGTAAAACTGGCAGACCGTTTGCATAATATGCGAACCCTTCAATATATGTCCGAAGCTAGTCGTCAACGCAGCGCCCAGGAAACACGAGATATTTTCGCACCTTTGGCAAATCGCTTAGGGATTTGGCAAATTAAATGGGAATTAGAAGATTTAGCATTTAAATATTTAGAACCAGAGGCTTATCGAGAAACTCAGCAATGTGTCGCGGAAAAACGCACGGCACGGGAAGAAAAATTACTCAAAGCTACGGATACTTTGCGCCGTCGATTACTCAAAGCTGGTGTTAATTGTCTGGAAATTAGTGGTCGTCCTAAACACCTTTATAGCATTTATCAAAAAATGCAGCGGCAGCAAAAGGAATTTCATGAAATTTACGATTTGGCAGCGCTACGAATTATTGTTCAAACCAATGAAGAATGTTATCGGGCTTTGGCAGTGGTTCATGATTCTTTTCGTCCCATTCCTGGTAGATTTAAAGATTACATTGGCTTGCCTAAACCAAACCATTATCAGTCTTTGCATACTGGAGTAATTGGCTTGACTGGCCGCCCGTTGGAAGTGCAAATTCGGACTTTGGAAATGCACCATATCGCGGAATATGGTATTGCTGCCCATTGGAAGTATAAGGAAACTGGGGGTTCTGAAAATACTCCTGTGACAAGCACTGATGAAAAGTTTACTTGGTTACGGCAGTTGCTAGATTGGCAAAGTGATTTAAAGGATGCTCAGGAATACTTAGATAGTGTTAAAGACAATCTATTTGAAGATGACGTTTATGTCTTCACCCCAAAGGGGGATGTTGTTCCTTTAAGTCCCGGTTCTACAAGTATAGATTTTGCCTATCGGATTCATACGGAAGTCGGAAATCACTGTGCGGGGGCGCGAGTCAATGGGCGGATTGTTCCTTTATCCACGCGTCTCCATAATGGCGATATTGTGGATATTATTACCCAAAAGAATTGTCATCCCAGCTTAGATTGGTTAAATTTTGTTAGCACTTCGGCTGCGAAGTATAGAATTAAACAATGGTACAAGCGATCGCGCCGGGAAGAAAATGTTGCTAGGGGACGGGATTTATTAGAGAAGGAATTGGGGAAAACTGGTTTTGAGAATTTGCTCAAATCAGACGCTATGCAAACTGTGGCGGAAAAATGTAATTATCACAGTGTGGAAGATTTACTCGCCGGTTTGGGTTATGGGGAAATTACCTCAAACTTAGCACTGAACCGGTGGCGGGAAATTGTCAAAGCTAGACAACCTGTAAGTGATGTTGTTCCATTTATTCCCAAAGAACCAACGCCAAAAACTTCACGGGATATGTTAACCACTAGTTCCCGTGCTAGTGATTCCCCAATTACTGGTATGGAGGGTTTGGTTCATCATATCGCTGGCTGTTGTACTCCCATTCCTGGGGAAGCGATTGTGGGTGTGGTGACGCGAGTAAGAGGAATTTCTATCCATCGCCAAGGCTGTCATAATGTAGATCCTGTTGAGTATGAGCGTTTAGTCCCAGTCCGCTGGAATTTAGCTATGGAAAACCGCAGTCGTACTCATACTTATCCTATTAATATACAGATTGAGGCTATGGATAGGGTGGGAGTATTAAAAGATGTTTTGTCACGCTTGAGTGACCAGGGGATCAATGTCCGTCATGCTCAAGTGAAAACTTCTTTGGGACAACCCGCTTTGATGAATTTGGGTATTGATGTCCGCGATTGTTCTCAGTTGGAACATTTATTTGTGCAACTCAAGAAAATGAGTGATATTCTCAATATTCGTCGGGTTTGTGAGGTTGAGGACTGCGGTTAGTGGGGTTTACAGCTATTTTCAATTTTGTTTCGCGCAAAGGCGCTAAGGAGCAAAGGCGCAAAGGAAGAAGATAGCTGTAATTTAAAGGTTTTAGACGATTTCATTTAAGGTTTGCAGCAGTTGATCAATTTCTGCGGCTGTGTTGTAGTGGGCTAGTCCTATGCGTAATAAGCCACCTGATGTTTCTACGTCTAGTTTTTTGGTGAGGTTAACTGCGTAGAAGTTGCCGTACCAAGCAAATATTCCCTGTTCTCCTAATATTTTGGCGATTGTTTCTGGTGTTTTTCCTTCTATGCGAATAGAGACGGTTGGTGTCCGCCATGTAAATTGGCTGGGTTCGGTAATACCATAAAGGCTTAAACCGGGGATTTTTAATAATCCGGAAATTAGCTTTTTGCTTAATTCTCTTTCATATTGTTGGATGGCTGACATTGCTACTAATAATGCGGCTCGTCGGCTATGATAAGCTGATGCTAATTCATGGTTTGGTTGTTTTTGTTCAGTTAGAAAGCGAGGACAATGGAAGGTTATTAAGCCTTCTCTATCTGCTTCTATTAAGGATGAAAGTAATTCGTTATCTAAGATTGGGGAAACATGACAACCTAATTTTGTTAAATAATTAATTGCTGCTACTAATCCGGCTAAACCTTCATGATTTAATGTTCCTGTTTCCCATCTGGAAGGGACTTCTTCTGATGCTGGTTTAACTTTATAGGGAGAAAATTTGGTTAAATGTTCTCTTTTTCCGTAGAGGATTCCTAAATGGGGGGCAAAGAATTTATAGGCGGAACAGGCGAGAAAATCACAGTCTAAATGATGAACATTTATCGGTGCATGGGGGGCATAATGAACGGCATCAACATATACTAAAGCCCCGAATTTATGGGCGAGTTTGACTATTTTAGCAATATCATTAATTGTGCCAACGGCGTTGGAAGCGTAAGTTACTGCTACTAGTTTGGTGCGGGAATTTATCTTTTTTTCTAAATCGTTTAAATCTAAAGTACAGTCGGCGATATTAATATCAACAGTCCGAATAATGACACCTTTTTCTTCTAAAGCATACCAGGGAGAAATATTGGCAGCATGGTCTAAGTCTGTAACAATTATTTCATCACCTGGTTGTAGTTCTCTACCAATAGCGCGACTCACGGAGAAGGTGAGGGTGGTCATATTTGCGCCAAATACTACTTCATCATGATCGCATCCTAGGAAGTCGGCGATCGCTGACCTGGCAGAAATAATCAAGGCATCGGTTCGCATACTGGTAGCAAAAGCCCCGTGAGCATTGGCATTTGATCTGACTAAATAATCACTAATTGCGTCTAATACTCCACCGGGTACTTGTGTGCCACCGGGTCCATCAAAGAAAATTGCTGGTTTTCCGTTGATTGTTTGTGTGAGTGCGGGAAACTGGGAACGAATCCATTTTATGTCTAAAGATTCCATGATTTTTCCTCTTTTTTATGATTTTTGTTTCGCGCAGAGACGCTAAGGAGCAAAGACGCAAAGGAAATACAATAACTCATATTGTAGTCTAAGATTCAATTCTGTTGTCTAGGAAAAGCAACATTATTTAAAAGGTTAATAGGGTTGATATTTTTTAGTAATTGCATTTGTTGTTGATTTTTAACTAATAATGCCCCCGCAAATCCTAGTGAGTTGACAGAAATTTTCTCAAATTCTTCTTGTTTGCGGGGGACAATTAACATCCATTCTCGCGTAAATAAAAGATTATATGCTCCTGATTGCATATTATTTTCTAGAGGTTTAATTCCCACAGTTCGCAATAAAGTATGATATTTTTCTAAGGTTACTTCTGCACTTTCTCCCATTTTAAGCGTAGTGAAAGCGTGTAAAAAGGGAAATTCTGGAATAGTTCCCAGATCATTTTCTAATTTTGCTGTTTTCAAAAGTGATGAAATGGGAATATCTGTTTCTGCAAAAGGAACAATTTGCAAATGTTTATGTGGTTGACTCGCACCGGCAAGTTTACCACCGTTATAAAATACTAACCCATTAAATTCTGCTAAACAAGCCCATACTGCTGTTAAGTCTTCTAGGGTAAGTAGGCTTTCCTGTGGTTCAAAAGCGCGGGTGATTATTAATAAGTGATAATCAACAACATTGAATTTATTTAAAATACAAACATGAGTATTAGAGATATCTGTGACAAATAAATCTTCTTCGTAGGGTAAAAAAGGATTAAATTCTTTACCAGTTTTAGTCGCTTCTTGATCTTTTTTAGCCTTATCAGCGTTTTTGCGGTTGATATTTTCTAAAATTCTGATAACAAACTTGATTCCATCTTTTTCAAAAATTTCCAACTCTGTGGGAATAGATTTTAAAGCTCCAGATTTTAAAGCGAGTTCGGTGGTTTTTTTAAGACTTGTCCATAATGTACCGGGTTTCAGTCGAATTTCTTGCTGGTGCATATTTTATAGGAGATAACTAACAATTTTATATCATAAATTAGTTGGGTAAAATTAATAATTTTTGGTAATATCAGATTTCTATATAGTATAATTGAAATCAGCAAATTATCACCATTCAAGAGGTGAATCATGGTTCAAACCTTAACCAAATCAGTCAGCTTTGAGGAGTTTATCCAATCCTATCCAGAAACAGGATCACGTTATGAATTACACAATGGAGAAATTGTAGAAATGAACCCACCAGTAGGAGATCATGAAGAAATTATCGGATTTTTATTGGAAGAAATAGTTACAGAATATAAAAAACTTAAACTTCCTTATTTTATCCCCAAAACAGCTTTAATTAAAACACCTAATAGTTTATCAGCTTATGCACCTGATTTATTATTATTGAATAGAAATAACTTACCTAATGAACCTTTGTGGAAAAAAGAATCAACCATTACTCAAGCTGCTTCAGTTCCTTTAGTGATAGAAATTGTTAGCAGTAATTGGCAAACAGATTATACTCAGAAAACCAATGATTATGAATCAATGGGTATTCCTGAATATTGGATAGTTGATTATGGTGCTTTCGGTGGTAAAAGATTTATTGGTAATCCTAAACAACCGACTATTTCTATTTATTCTTTAGTTGATGATGAATACATAGTTAATCAATTTAGAGGTAATGATTTAATTATATCGCCATTATTTCCAGAACTCAAATTAACACTTTCACAAATTTTACAAAATATATAAATACTGTAAGCGTCAGATCCCCGACTTGTTTGAGAAGTCGGGGATCTGATCTGATCTAAGAACAATATAAAGTATCTCTTGTATCCCTTTTTGTCACGGGATTAGTACCTTTTGCCAACTTACATAGTTTCTTTTGTTCATCTTGACGCAGTAGTACATCGGTAAAATCTGCACCATCTATTATAGCACCATCAAATCTGGCGTTAGCGGCAAATGCTCCTTCTAATATGGCGTTGGTTAAATCGGCGTTAATCAATCGCGCTGAATCTAATGTAGTATTAGTTAGGTTTGCTCCCTGTAAATTTGCTGATTCTAAATTGGCGGCGAAGAAACTCACACCACTTAAATTAGAGTTACTAAAATTACTGTAACGAAGATTTGATTTAGTAAAACTGGAGTCTGTTAAATCACGTCCAGAAAAATCAGCACTGATCAGAATTTCTTTGTTATATTCCAGTGCTACAGCAGTAGGGACAAAACTTGCTAAAGCTGTGGTGGAAATGATTGCCCAAAGTAATAAACTGAGTATGCTTATCCAATTGCGATGTTTAGTATTCATGGTATTGTTAATTAATGGCTAATCCTTCTCCATTTAATTATGCAGATATTGGTAACATAGGTGAAGACCTGGTAGCCAAATGGTTACAATCTACAGGTTGGGAAGTTTTGCAGCGGCGCTTTTGGTGTCCTTGGGGAGAAATTGATATTATCGCTCAATATCAAGACTCAATTGTGGCGTTTGTTGAAGTGAAAACCCGCAGTTCTGGTAATTGGGATGAGGGGGGAAAAAATGCCATTACTCCCCAAAAACAAGCAAAAATTTGGCGGACGGCGGAAATATTTTTAGCTGAATATCCACAAAAAGCTGATTATGCTTGTCGCTTTGATGTAGCACTGGTTCACTATCAACCAGAAACTAGAAAAATTATTGGGGACAAATTTTTAGAGCGTTTATCTATATCTGGATATGAGTTTAAACTGCAACAATACATTGAGGCAGCTTTTGATAAGTAATAACTGCTATGGCGAAATTATTTTTACTTTGCGATACTTAATTTAGAACTGTTTAAGCGAGTGTTTCTGGACAATATCCTAAACCTCGAACAAACTGTTGTCTAAATGCTTCAATTTCTTCCCTTTCCGGCCTACCATGAGAAACAACTGCTACTTGGTAACGACGCATTACGTCTACGGGTGTTTGTCCGGCTTCTAAACTCCAAAACGCCATTTGGACTCTCATTGGTGGTTGATAGCTAATTCCCAATTCACTCAAGAAAGCTCGAAAATCGCCGTCTTGTTGATCTGAGACTGTTTCTTTGAATTTAATTCTGACTACCCAACCATCAATTTGATGAATCACGCTCACAAAGGATAGGGGAAGTTGTGGTCTACCATGTAGGTATTGAACGATTCTCAGGGTGAGGGTGGCATTGCCTAGATAGTATAAGTATTCCATCATCATGTTATGGGATTAAAATTAGTTCTACCTATCTATCTTCGTTAATGGGGTGGAGTTCCCGGTAGGGTAAAAGCACCCGTTCTTTTATGGGGAGATTTACCCAATCTGGGCAGAAGGCAGAAGGCAGGGGGCAGGGAGAAATAATTTTCCCAATTACCAATTACTCAATTACTCAATTAATATGAAGCAAAAAATACTACAAGCAGAATCACAAGATATCAATTTAGATTGTTCGTTGTCTGGTTATGAATACGAACTTCCACCGGGACGAATTGCCCAAAACCCTGCTGTTCCTAGAGATAGTTCTAAGTTATTGGTGGTAAATTCTCCTGAAACCGCTAAGACTATACCACCACTACATCACATTTTCCGTAATTTGCCGGAACTGTTAAAGCCGGGAGATTTGCTAGTGATGAATAATACTAAAGTTATTCCCGCTCGGTTGTATGGCTATACGTCTACGAGTGGGAGTGTGGAGGTGTTACTGGTAGAGGAACGGCGACATAATTGCTGGTTGGCTTTGGTGAAGCCAGGAAAGCAGTTTAAGATAGGCAATGAGATTATTTTTACATCGGGGGAACAGGGAAATAAACAAACATTAAAGGCGACAGTGGTTGAGTCAGATTCGGAAACTGGGGGGCGATTATTACAGTTTGAGTTACCGGAGCAAGTTCCTTTATTGCAGGTGTTGGGGACATTTGGACAAATTCCTCTACCACCTTATATCACGGCTTCTACGGCTGCTGATGAACAGTATCAGACAGTGTATGCGGCTGAAGAAGGAGCGATCGCCGCCCCAACAGCAGGATTACATTTTACACCGGAATTACTAGAAAAATTGCGTAGTTGTGGCATTAATCAGGCTTTTATTACTCTTCATGTGGGTATCGGTACTTTTCGCCCAGTAGAAGTAAAAGATGTTACTACCCATGCTATGCACGAAGAATGGATTGAAGTTCCTGCTGATACCGTTGAGCAAATTCGGGCTACTCAGGCTGCTGGGGGGCGAATTATTGCGGTGGGAACAACAGCGGTAAGGGCTTTGGAGGGTGCAGCACAATTGGGAGATTTACAGCCATTTGTGGGGAAGACAAATTTGTTTATTTATCCTGGGTATAAATGGCAGGTTGTGGAGGGTTTAATCACCAATTTCCATTTACCCCGTTCTAGTTTATTGATGCTCGTTAGTGCTTTGATTGGTAGAGAAAGATTGTTGGATCTTTATCAAGAAGCAATTACTTCTGAATACCGCTTTTATTCTTTTGGTGATGCCATGCTGATATTACCAGAAGGGAAAAGCATTAAATTATGAATTTTTGATGAAGTAATGGATCATCTAATTTAGATTAGATTCAGTATGACTTTTTACTTTTCGTTACATATTACTCTTCGAGAAGCCGCGGAGCGTCTACGGTTTTTTTCCGTTCACCTACTTAATTGAACAAATTATTATTCCCTGTTCCCTGTTCCCTATTCCCTATTCCCTATTCCCTATTCCCTGTTCCCTATTCCCTGTTCCCTGTTCCCTATTCCCTATATTGGTAAACGATTTATATCTTTATTGCAACCAATTACTACCATTGCAGAACCTTTTTCTAAACGTTTAGTTGGTTCGGGATTAATGATAAATTTACTATCATGACTCACAGCTAACATATTTAAACCATAGCGGTTACGAAGTTGAAGTTCAGCAATGGTTTTTCCATGAAATTCATCAGGAACAATTAATTCAACAATACTATTATCTGGGTCAAGATCAAATCTTTCTAAAATTCCCGGTTTAGTAAGTGTGCGTGCTAAAGCACAACCAGCTTCGTATTCAGGAAACACTACATGATCTGCTCCTACTCGGTTTAATAATTTGCGGTGAACTTCGCTAGAGGCTTTTGCAACTACGTGAGGTACACCACCTTCTTTGACATTTAAAGTAGTAATAATACTTTCCTGAACGTAATTACCAATAGCAACAATGACGGTATCAAATTCAAAAATTCCGGCTTCTTTTAGTGCTGCTGGTTCGGTTGAATCAAGTTGTAAAGCATGACCAACTATTTCTTCATTTAAGGCTTCGGAAACCCGTTTTTCATCAACATCTGTAGCTAACACTTGATAACCTAAATTATGCAGTGTTGAACAAACGGAACGACCAAAACGACCTAACCCAATTACAGCAAATTGGTGGTTATCTTTACGTAAACTGCGAAGAAATTTTAATGATGAAAGATTCATAATTGGTGATTGGTAATTGGTAATTGGTAATTGGTACACTAAATACGGAATGAATAATCCCTGTCCATAATGTAGTTGATTTTGATACTACTAAGTAAACCACCTAAATTAGCTATGCAAATAACTAACAGCGAAATCAAAGCTATGCGGGAATTAATGCCTGATTATACCCCCGGACTGGAAGCAATGGATCATTTAGAAAAGCACAATGGCGACATGGAAACGGCTTTTCAAGATTTATGGCAAGCAAAAAATGGTCAAGCTATGATGGGGGGAGATAAGTCATTTTTGCAAATCACCCTCAAAGCCTTGCGAAATGAACTTTGTGGTGATGACGGGTTTCGTGGTCAACTTAGAGAATATACCAGAAATCCGGGCAGTTCTCCTTTACTCACTGGTGTTATAGTTTCCTTAGTGGGTTTAGCTTCATCTAGTGGTTTACCTCTTGATCCTGCGATCGCCACTGTGATAGTTTTATATATCCTCAAAATAGGGGTAAATATCTTTTGTGATTACACTGAACCCCCGGCTGCTAATGGTGGAACTTTACCCCCAGCCAAATAGTTTATGATGTAGGGACGGGGTTTCCCCGTCCTCACAGATTTACTAACAAATAACTGAAGTTATGAATACAGAAGTTTTGCATTTTTTCCAAGAATCACATAAACAGGATTTGGAAACAATCACTCAAATTTTGGCTGATATAACTAACCGTAATCCTGAAGAAATTCAACCCTACCTAAATATAATACTGACTCAATTGGTAGAACCTCAACAAGAACGACCAGTTGGTGAAAATGCTACTCCAGAAAAACGGATAGCTGAATTTCAAGCATGGGTAGAGAGTCACAGAAATCTTAATTTACCAAACCTTTCTGATGAAGCAATCAGCCGAGAAAGTATTTATGGTGACAGGGGTTAAATGTCTTATCTTATAGATACAAACATATTATTACGTAGCGTTGAGTTATCTCATCCCATGAATAGTGATGCTGTCAATGCTATCAATAAATTGTTAGGTCAGGGCGAAACATTACATATCGTCCCGCAAAACTTAATTGAGTTTTGGAATGTTTACACTCGTCCCATTGAGAGAAATGGATTAGGACGTACAGCAATAGAAGCAGAAGTAGAAATAAAACGATTAAAAACTATTTTTCATCTTTCTTTAGACACCGAAGCAGTTTATTCCGAATGGGAAGGACTTGTTATTACTCATTCTGTTATTGGTATCAATGTGCATGATGCGAGACTTGTAGCTGCAATGCTTGTTCATGGGATAACTCACATTCTGACATTTAACACCAAGGATTTTGCTCGTTACTCGGAAATAATAGCTGTTAATCCCACAAAGATAGCGTCTGAATGAATCTGAGAACTCTATTTTTTAGCATCACTCTGGTAATCTCTCTAAAATCTCCCTCACAATATTCCCCCAATATTCCTCTTTATATTCAACATATATCTCTAACGCTTTTTGTAAATTTGTTCTAGCTTCTGTATAATCTTCCTGTGCTTCTGCCAGTATAGCTAAACACTGGTAAGTTAAAGCTAAAGAATATCTATCTTCATCTTTGATTGTGATAACTAAAGCTTTTTCATAATATCCGCGTGCTTCCTTATATTCACCCAATTCTTCTGACAATCTTCCAAACTCGTGGTATATTTTTCTTTGTCCAGAGCTATCTTTATATTCGATAAAAACTTCCAAAGCCTTTTGATAATTGCATCGTGCTTGTAACAATTCTCCCAATAGATAGGCAATATTTCCCAATTGATGGTAAGTTCCAGCTTGTTCATAACGATTATTAAACTCGATATATATGTACAAAGCTTGCTGATAATAATCCTTAGCCTTTGGGAATTCTTCCAATAGATAGGCAATATTTCCTAAATTATGGTATGTGTCAGCTTGAGAATTGCGATCACCAAATTCGTCGAAAATTTCTAAAGCTATTTTATAGTTACGCCGCGCCTCTGCAAAGTCCCGTAATTCTTGATAAACATATCCTAGTTGGTGATAAGTCCCAGCTTGAGAATTGCGATCACTATATTCGATTTTGATAGCTAAAGCTTTTTGATAATAATCCCTCGCCTTTGCAAAGTCCCGTAATCCGTGGGAAACAGATCCTAAATTATGGTAAATGCCAGCAATTGCAAGCTGCTTTGTTCTCTGATCTAAATAGCTCAGTCTTGGAAAGATGTCTAGTTTTTGTTGATAAGCTAATCTAGCTTGCTGATACTGTTTAGTTTGTAAGTAGCATCTAGCTAGTCTGTCAAGTGCCATTGATATCTGATAGCCCAATTCGGTTTCTATAAACTCAGATGGATACTTGTTCAAACACTGGAACACTTTATCTGCTAGTTTAAGGTTGTTTTGATTATCATTGATAATATTTAAATATTTATCTAAGCAGAAAAATATACTAATGCTTTCTTTATTTTTTAAACAAATCTCTAAGGCATTATAAAGGTTTTCATATTCTATTTTACAGAAAAACCTCGCTAATTCTTGCTCTTGTGCGTTATGGCAAGACAAAAATTTCTCGTAATTCTCAGCCAAATTTTGATAGTAGTTTTTAAATCCTTCGCACAAAGAATAACGAATTTTTTCATCAACAATATTTAGCTTACTCTTTAAAAAGTACGGTAAAATAGGTTGAATTGTCAGCAACCCAGGTAAATGTAAATGAGGTGATAATAAACCCCAGTTAATTGCTTCTTTTATAGCATCATCAAATTTATCAAACTGGTAATTTTGAAAAGGTTCTAATTTCTGCAACTCCTTAATATAATCAGGCATCTTTTCACGAAATATAAACCCACTAAAAGGAGCTAAACAAATCAGCAACTTTTGTGCTTCTGGTGATAAATTACTGTGGGAATATTCCACACATTTTAAAATACTCTTAGTCTTATCCTCACTAGCAACATCTAAATTTACATCCGCCCCTTGCAAACCCTGTAAAATTTCCTGTGGTGTTTGCTTTCGCAAATTTGCTAACACAACTTCCATTGCTAAGGGATAACCAGCTAACAATTTCATTAACTTCTGAAAATCCCCATCTTGGCGAATTTTCTCAATTTTGTGTGTAGGTATATTTGTTTCTAAAATCTTCTCAGCTAACTCCGTCCGCGCTTCTCGATCTAATCCTTGTAATTCATAAAGATTGAATTTAAAAGTTTGCTGCTGTAACCATTCTTCCCGACTGCGTGAACCCAAAACCACCAAAGTTTGACCACCAACCAAGCGCCCAATAAAATCGCGGATTTGATGACCTTCTGCTTCTGGTAATGTATTTTGTATTGCTAATTGTTGTCCTGTAACTGATTCTAAATTATCTAAAATCACAGCGTATTTTTCAGCCCGCAATTTGGCGACTAATTTCTCTATTTGCGCCCTTTGACTCATTACTTGATATCTGGCAAATTCATACTTTTCATATATTTGCTGTCCAATAAAAAATAAAATTTGGTCGAGTGTCCAGGCTTTTTCATCGTAGCCAAAATAAAAGGCATTTTTAACAAAGTTGGTTTTCTGCCACCATTCCCGCAGATAATTTAACAGTGTTGTTTTTCCAGTTCCTCCCATTCCCTGCAACAGTAAAACATTGTGTTTTAACAACGCCTTCTCAATTTTGAGAATTTCCAAATCTCGCCCCACAAAGCCATAAGTCGGTAAAGGAAACCGATATTCACTACCAACAGTTTCAAAATATTTCTCTTCTTCTTCTGGTGTAAACTGACGTAAATTAAAATTCACCGACTGGTTATAATAAACCACAGGTAATAACCAATCTTCTAATTTAATTAACTTATTAAAATAGGCTTTCCGTTCCTTATCATTAAACAATTCTCGCCGACTTAATCTAATAGCTTCCGTGATAGGTTTATCAGCAAATAAATGTTTATATAAATGTTCCATCATCAACTTAGCCGCAGTCACAGTGACAGAATAACCCATTGCTACCACCATCTCCATTCCCGCACTCATCAACCGACTTCCTAAACTGGTTTCTCTGACCTCTTCCTCTGTATTTTGTAGAGATGTTGTTGTGTTTTGTAAAGACGTTTCATGGAACGTCTCTACATTATTTTGAGGTGATTTCACCTGTTTACCCGACTGACAAGCATTGAGAATACACACAGGAATACCCTTACCAGTCAGCAAAGCCGCTAATTCCGACGCTTCCACCAAATCAACTTTCCCCTGATTCTCCCCCTCAAAGGCCAAAAACGCCTTCACACCCTCAAAAGGCTGCAAGTCATCCCGTCCATAGCGTCCTTTGAACAAATAACGATTGACTGCACTGGGTTTTTGCACCTGTTCACAAGTCAATAACGCCCCGTGCATATCCAAATGGATAATATGATAAAAATTCGCGCCCTTTGCCTCCAAATGCTGGGATAATGCCTGATATGTACCTGGACGCAGCAATTCCACCTTTACCCGCAATTGACCATTTTCGATTAATTCCAACAGAGGACGGGAAATTGTCCGATAACCCACATCCTTTTCTTCGTCAGGACGCGCTACAACTACCAGCAAGTTAATAACTGGGGAAGGTGGCAAATTTACAGACCCAACAGCAGAGTTAACGCTTTTCCGCAGCATTACACAATCTACGGCTAAAGGTCGGGGAAAATCAGGGTCTTGCAATGCTTCCCAATGCAGTCCTTGAAATTCCGGCGTTTTACTAACTATTTCTATTTGTACTTGACCGAGATTATTTTTAAATTGTTGATATTTGCTGTATGCTTTCTTATCCTGAAAAACTTGTTCAAATAGCTTTTCACCGTAGGTTTTAACACTGTTTTTTGCCCTTTCGGCTTTGACTGTATTCATCATGGGACAAACCAGCCATTCTTCAAAGTACCATTCTAGATCCTCTTCTTCCTGGGGAGTGAAAGGATCAGTAATAGTAATGTCATATTCACCGTCACCAAAACTGAGACTGGCTGCAAATCCTGTTGCTATTTGCTGTTGTTCTCGAATGGTAATCACTGACATAAAAATGATATTTCCTGAATAGGTTTTTGAAGGTTTTGTGATGACGTTACAGCAGTTTTCATGTCTTTAGACCACAGTAAGGGCGAAGCATTCGGATGATAGTCTTGGGTAAAAACCGATAATTAATTGTCCGAATGCTTCGCCCCTACATTATTCGATATTAATTGGTAATTGGTGATTATCCAACAAGGAGATTTTCTTCGGGATAGTGGATTCTGGTAGGACGAGGATCACCTAATATAGATGACATTAATAGTAAAACACCAACTCGACCAATATACATTGTGAGAATTAAAATCAATTTTGCTGCAATAGAAACAGTCCCTGTAATTCCTGTAGAAAGTCCGACTGTACCAAAGGCTGATACTACTTCAAAAAGAATTTGAATAAAAGCCAATTTGGGGTCGGTAATACTAATTAAAACCGTAGCTACAATCACTGTTGCTAGTGAACCAAACACCACTCCAACAGCTTTTAAAATTAATGAGATGGCAATTTTGCGATTATATAATAATACCTCTTCTTTGCCTTGAAGAATTGCATTTGTACAACTGGTAAGCACTCGTAAAGTAGTTGTTTTGATTCCTCCTCCTGTACCTCCAGGACTTGCACCAATAAACATCAAAGCAATCATAATGAATAATCCGGCATTAGTCATTTTCCCAATGTCAATGCTATTAAAACCAGCGGTTCTGGTACTAACTGACTGAAACCAAGCGGCTAATATTTTATCAGATAAACTTAATTGTCCAAAGACGCTATCGTTTCTAATTTCTACAAAGAGAATTGCAATTGTTCCTAGCACTAATAATATTAAAGTTGTGCTAGTAGCAACTTTGAAATCTAGAGAGAATACTAAATAACTTGTTTTTTTGACTATGCGGTCACGTAACCACAAATACATATCCAGAATTACTTGATAACCAATACCTCCAAAGATAATTAAACAGCCAATTGTGATAATCACTAAAGGAGAAGATTGATAACCAATTAAATTATCTTTGAATAAACTAAATCCAGCATTATTCCAAGCACTAACACTATGAAAAATCGCTAACCAAGTTCCTTCTTGCCAACCTTTTTCGGGAACAAAGACTATCATTAATAAAAATACTCCCGTGAGTTCAAATAATAAGGTAGTCGCAATAATAGAACGGATAATTTGACTGCTACCACTCATGCCTGGACGGTCTAAAGCTTGTTGAATTGCTACTTTTTGTCGCAGGTCAAATTTTCTGCCAATTAATAACATTAAAAATGTGGTAGTTGTCATATAACCTAAACCACCAATTTGGGCTAATAAGGCAATAAACAACTGACCTAAAAAGGAAAATTCAGTGCCAGTATCTACCACTGCTAAACCTGTGACACAAACCGCCGAAGTTGAAGTAAATAGGGCAACAATGGGGTCATTCCAATTACCATTACCAGTAGAGAAAGGCATTGTCAAGAGAATTGCTCCCAAGAGAATGACAGCGACAAAGCCCAAACAAATTGTCCGCGCAACAGTCATAAGTAATTAAAAATGAAAAATAAATAAACTTTGTGCAATTAGGCTATTTTGACATCTTACCAAGGTAGAATTAATGAGTTATTCCCAGGCAGAAAAATATCCCTATCTAATTAAAAACATAGATGGTAGCCTAAGAATAAGTTTTTTTCCAATTTCCTGTCATTTTTTAATTATTAAATTCATGAGTCAAATACTTTACAAACAAATTCAGGAATTTTACGATGCTTCTTCCAGTCTGTGGGAACAGATTTGGGGAGAACATATGCACCACGGTTATTATGGTGTAGATGGTAAACAGGTAAAAGAACGCCGTCAGGCACAAATTGATTTAATTGAAGAGTTGCTAAAATGGGCAGATGTTAAAGGTGCTGAAAATATCCTTGATGTCGGCTGTGGAATTGGTGGTAGTTCTTTATACTTGGCTGATAAGTTTGAGTCCAATGCCACGGGAATTACATTGAGTCCTGTACAAGCTGCTAGAGCCACCGAAAGGTCTTTGGCAATGAGTTTGAGTCAAAAGACTAGGTTCATGGTTGCCAATGCCCAAGAAATGCCCTTTGATGATAATTCTTTTGATTTGGTGTGGTCACTGGAAAGCGGTGAACATATGCCAGATAAAACTAAATTTTTACAAGAGTGTTATCGCGTGTTAAAGCCCGGTGGAACTTTGATTATGGTGACATGGTGTCATCGGAATACGGATAAGTCACCACTAACAACGGATGAGCAAAAGCACTTAGAGGATATTTATCGAGTCTATTGTTTACCTTATGTGATTTCTTTAGCGGAGTATGAAGCGATCGCTTGGCAATTACCATTAAATAATATTCGCACGGCTGATTGGTCAACCGCAGTTGCACCTTTTTGGAATGTTGTCATTGATTCAGCGTTTACACCCCAAGCATTTATCGGTTTATTAATGGCTGGTTGGACTACAATTCAGGGGGCATTATCTTTAGGCTTAATGCGTCGAGGTTACGAAACTGGATTAGTTAGATTTGGATTATTACGCGGGACAAAATAAGTCCAATTCTGTTTAAAGATGTACTCAATTTAAGGATAAACGAACCACAGAGGCACAGAGGACACAGAGAAGAAAAAGATAAGGTTAGGAAATTCGGCGCAGTTTCATAAAGAAATGGTATAAGTTCAATTCCTTTAGGTGCTTACGAACAAAAAAGAGCAAAAAATGAATCAATTTTATAAACAAAGTTCTGCTATTTTTCCAGGAAGTTGGTTTTATTCTTTTTGGAAGTTTTCCCGTCCCCATACAATTATGGGAACAACTTTGAGTGTTTTGGGTTTATATTTAATTACCCTGGGTGTCACTTCGACAAAGTTTTCTGGTTTGCATATTAGTCAAATTTTAGCAACATGGATTGCTTGTATCTGTGGCAATATTTATATTGTTGGTTTGAATCAATTGGAAGATATTGACATTGATAAAATCAATAAACCAGATTTACCTTTAGCGTCGGGAGAATTTACCAGAGGACAAGGACAATTAATTGTTATTATTACTGGTATTGTGGCTTTGGCTTTAGCATGGCTAACGGGACCATTTTTAATGGGTATGGTAACGATAAGTTTAGCAATTGGTACGGCTTATTCTTTACCACCAATTCGGTTAAAACAGTTTCCATTTTGGGCTGCTTTGTGTATTTTTTCGGTGCGGGGAACGATTGTTAATTTAGGTTTATTTTTGCATTTTAGTTGGGTATTGCAAAGAAGCCAAGGGATTCCGGGTGCAGTTTGGGCTTTAACGGTGTTTATCTTGGTATTTACATTTGCGATCGCTATTTTCAAAGATATTCCTGATATGGAAGGAGATAGATTTTATAATATCACAACTTTCACCCTCCAACTCGGACAACAAAAAGTATTTAATCTCGCACTTTGGGTATTAACAATCTGTTATGGAGGTATGATTTTAGTAGCGTTATTCAATCTTGCGGAAGTTAACACTATCTTCATCTTAATCACTCATACAGTAGCTTTAATTGTGATGTGGTGGCAAGGTGCTGGAGTTGATTTACAAGACAAACAAGCCATTACTAATTTCTATCAATTTATCTGGAAATTGTTTTTCATTGAATATCTAATTTTTCCTGTTTCCTGTTTATTAGCTTAAACTCATGTTAGAAACATTTCCCACTTCCAATATTATCGCTATTTCTGTAGTCATTTTTGGTCTTAGTATTCTTGGTTATTTGAGTATCAAAACATTGATTACTTCTAATTTATTTCAAAAAGGCATCAATTTTTATCAAGCTAAAGATTTTGAAAATGCTGAAATAGCTTTGAGGA
This sequence comes from Anabaena sp. AL09, assembly GCF_001672255.1. Taxonomy (NCBI): domain Bacteria; kingdom Bacillati; phylum Cyanobacteriota; class Cyanophyceae; order Nostocales; family Nostocaceae; genus Anabaena; species Anabaena sp. AL09. Next base: position 571 of record NZ_LJOQ01000056.1, on the reverse strand, counting down.
AAGTCATTGCTATCAACTCTACCAATGATATGGTACGTTTGCTGTTAGGAGACATTTTAAATCAGAAGGGACAAATTGCCGAAGCAAAAGCGTTATTTTGTGGAGTAATTGATAGTAGTCCCAAAAATCCTGATGCTTATTTACGTTTAGCGAATATTCTCATGCAGGAACAACAGGAAGTAGAAGCGAAAAGTAATTTAGTTCAAGCAAAGGAATTATTGCAAAAACAGCGTCAACCAGAAAGGGCTAAAAAGGTTAGTGTTTTGTTAGATAAAATGTCTAAACTGTGATTTTTAGGATTTTGATGATTTTTGGGATTATTGATGTTAAATTAATAGTCTATTTGCTTCTTTTATCACTTGAGAGATTTCAGGTTTATCAGAAGCAGATAATTATAATCACATTTTGACTATCCTTATCCATCCGATTTTTGATGAGGGATACAGTTATGCTATATCCCTACTTGTTTTTATTATCAATCCTAAGAGGGTGTTTGAAAAGTTATGGTTGATGTATCAAATATTTTTTACCCCACCCTAACCCTCCCCTTGTAAAGGGGAGGGAACTGGAT